>WFSA01000220.1 GCA_015486215.1 Anaerolineae bacterium
ATACCTATCTGATGGGAGTTGCGGGAATTCTGATTCCCGCAACAAATAAGATACAAAGACTTCCGCCAGCGTGTACTAGTATAACTTGGCCTAAGTTCTTAGATGATATACGCCGCCTGTATCGGGAATCGGAATTCCCGATACTTGTCTGGTATGAGGTTGCGGGAATTCCGATTCCCGCAACAAATAATCGCAAGAAAACCCCGAAGAACTTCCGCCAGCAGTTACAAGTATCATATTTCACAAGAAGTTCTATGAAGTCCCACAAGGAGCGCATCATGTCTTCCCTAAAAAAGAAACGCCCATTCATAAACACCTATAGTTTACCAATCACCCTTTTTATTGCCTTATTTATTTCAGCTTGTTCATTAGCAACGATTGCGCCGTCAACCTCACCGGTAGACGGCGATACAGAATCAACGGTGGCAACAGCTATCGCGGCCACCATAGCATCGGGAGCAATGGCCGATACTGCCACCAATAATGGTGCATCAGCAAACGCAGGGGAAGCGACTGTTACCATTGCCGCTAATAGCACCCTGCCGCCCACGCCGCAAAGCCCGCCGGCACAGCCCACACCCAACAGTGCAGGTTCAGCCGCAACTGAAACACCTTCGAATAATGGTCAATCAGCAGCCGATGTCACATTGCCCGCCTTCACCAATGTAGGCACAGCGAGCGACAATGTCTATTATGGTGACATCTCCTGCGGATCATCAATGGTCACTGTCCAAGCAACGGTCAGTGATAATACGGGCATCAGCCAAGTATGGGTCAACTATCTGTTTGCGGGTAATATGGGAGGCGGCAATTGGAATCAGGTCAATTTAACGGCCGTTGGCAACAATAATTACGAAGTAGACATAGACATTGCCCTGCTCGTCAATAACGATCTGCAAGGAGAGGATGGCGTGATGCAATATCAAGTTTACGCCATAGATGGGGCGGGAAATACGGCCGTTATGCCCGACGGTCACCCCTACGGAGTCAGCGTCACCCATTGCAATCCTGCTGGGGCACAACCACAACCCAATAACGGCATCAGCATCGAAAACAGCCAATGGTCTCCTGATGTCAACACCTTTTATTACGGCGCATGTGCCGCCGATCAACCCACCCAGATCAATATACAAAGTTCAATTGAGCCGCGCGACCAGATTGATGTTGCCGAAATCGTCTACAGTTATGGAAACGACTCCATAACATCTCCTGAATATACGGTAGATTTATTCGAGTTAGGCATAGGTGATATGGCTGGCGACATAGATACCGCGTGGCAAGCGGCTGACACTTTAGGCGTAGAGAACGGCCATATTAATATACGCATCCATGTAGTGGATAGAAATGGCAACGCAATGGACAGTTTGCAAATCAGATTAGCAATGGAGCCTTGTGCCGTACTTGGCGATCCACCCGCCCTTATGATGCCGACCATTAACTATTTTAATGCGCCTGTCTCCGCCGCTGTCGGCGATACAGTCACCTTAGATTGGGATGTATCCGATGCTTGCAAGGTATTCTTAGATGGCGATGAGGTGAACGCGCACGACAGCTTCCAATACGTTATCCCCATTCGCAAACCCGGCTCATTTCATGAACACATGTTGACCGCATGGGGATCAAGTTGCAGCAATTTGACAGAGGCAGAGTCTGTTACTTCTATTCTAACGGAGGCAGATGGAAATGGGAATGGGAACGGCAATAATGCGGTATTGTTTGTGAACAACAGCTCTCATCCCATGATTTCATTGGTAGTTGATGGGGTAGAACTGCTGCGGAAAGAGCAGTCAGCAATCGCTGTCGGCGGCACAAAAACAGTAGAGGTATCTGCTGGCTCACATAATTTTATCGCTTCTAATGGCTGGTGGGCGTTTGGTGTCCGCAATGAAATGTACACCTTCTCTGGCACGTTCGAAGCGCAGGATGGTGTTGCCCAGACATTTAGAGACCCCAGTATTGCCGATCTGCTCACTGATTGGCAAAATAGCCGCTATTTTGGAGCGTTCTACATGGATAGTGACTTGAACGCGCACGCGGCGGGGTTCTGTTTCTATGCTGATGGTACGTTTGTGGAATTTGATAATGGGGTTCAGGTGGACAACGGCCGTTTTGAACAGATCGACAGCAACGGCCAAATGGTCAGCACGCGGCTGATAGGGAAAAGCGTTTCAGTGGAAGCGTTGTATTATAATGCGTTCGGCACGCTGGATGTGCCGCGCGGCAATCTAGTGGATGAATTCGCGGCAGATAACAGCGTCGCTTGTCCATAAATTCGAGGGGCGACCCAGCGAGCGGGTCGCCCCTACCATATTATTTACCCAAATTGACCAGCCACGTCACCGTAGCGGGGAAGAGCATCACAATAATTAAGCCAACCCCTTGTAGAACCATAAACGGCAGTGCCCCCTTATGAATATCCGACGTTTTCACCTCCGGAGGGGCAACACTTTGTAGATAGAATAACGAGAATCCTACAGGCGGCGAGATAAAGGCCATATTCAAATTGATAGCCATCATCACACTAAACCAGACCAGATCAACCCCCAGCGCAAGAGCGGCGGGAACAAAGATCGGCATAACAATAAAGCTGATTTCCAAAAATTCCAAATTGATTCCCAACAGAAACACAGCGATATTAGCGACAATGATGAAGCCCCAGAAACCGCCCGGTAATGTTGTCAGAAACTCTTTAGCTAATCGTTGACCGCCAAGTTGGTCAAATATAAGGCCGAAGAATGTAGAAGCGAATAGAATCATCAAGACTAATGCGGTGATATTTGCCGTTTGACGGGCAGAAGCCTTCAACATTTCCCAGTTTAAGTTCTTGTTCATCAACGCCAATGTCAGCGCACCAGCAGCCCCTACCGCACCAGCTTCCGTCGGTGTGGCGAAGCCAAAGAAGATGCTACCCAAAACGGAGAAAATCAGAAGTAACGGCGGAACGACGGATAACAACGTTTTACGCGCCAACGCCCACCCTTTGATGGTACGCGCTTCTGGCGGCAAGGCGGGGGCATCTTCTGGGCGGACAATCGCCACATAAACGACGTATAAGGCGTATAAGCCAGCCAAAATCAAGCCGGGGATGAGTGCGCCAAGAAAGAGGTCGCCAACTGAGATACCAACTTGATCACTTAAAACGACGAGAACGATGCTGGGCGGCAATAGTTGTGCCAATGTCCCTGTCGAGATAATAATTCCTGTCGCTAATTTATGTTCGTAGCCGTATTTCAACATAATGGGCAATGATAGAATACCCATCACGATGACGGTTGCGGCGACAACGCCTGTAGCTGCTGCTAATAAGGTTCCTACAAGGACGACGGCTAAGGCGACACCGCCGCGCAGAGGGCCTAGTAGAATACCAATTGTAGTCAGCAACTCCTCTGCCAAGCCCGACTTTTCAAAAACAGCTCCCATGAATACGAAGAAGGGAATTGCTAATAAAGTGAAATCGGACATCGATCCAAACCAACGATTTTGCAATAAGAGCAATCGAGCAAAGGGAAATAATCCTGTAGCCATACCGATTAGGGAGAATACAATTCCTGTGCCTGCAAATGAGAAAGCGACGGGGTAGCCGCTCAAAATTAGGGCGAGGAAAAAGTCGAACATGACGATTGAGTACCAGCGTGGATCGTGGGTTAAGGCGACCAGTATACCAAAGATGCCAAAGGCGATTGAGGTGATGGTATACGAGCGTAACGCTGAGTTTCCGCGTTTCCAAAGTATGGGGAATAGTAGTATTGATGCTAATGCGAGCCATTGAAATATCATGATTTTGTTCCTTTTATCCTTTACTCAATCCGTATAGGAGCTTCTGTATCTGGTTCGTCAGAGGCAAATATGTCGCCTTGACCGCGCGTGATGGCAAATAACCGAATCATTTCGGCTATCGTTTGCAAAAGTAGAAGGGCGAATACGAATAGCACCATCGTTTTGATAGGTGCGCGGTTCAGTCCATTGGGATCGGGAGATATTTCACCGCAATAGCGGCCCATCACATTAAATATATCTAAAAAGTAGGTGACGGCAGAGCCGCCGTCTCCTTGAAAACACCACTCGCCATTCGGCCGTTTGCCCCACGAAGTTAAAATTGGTGACCAAGTGACGTAAATGGCTAATAGAGTGAAGGGGATAAGAGCAATAAAATTACCAACAATATCAATCATTGCTTTTAGTTTTGGAGATTGCTCTGCATACCAAAAGTCAACGCGGACATTGACCTGATGTCTGAGTATGTATGGAAATCCAAGCAAAAAGATGAGTGCATATAGATACCATTGTAATTCAATTAGAACGTTATTAGTTAATTTTAGGCCGACGACTTGGCCTGTGTATCGTAAAACAACGTTGAGGAATCCCATAAAAACCGTAATAAGTACGATGTAAACAGGGATGTTTCCTATCCAATCTGTTATTTTGTCCACGAAATCTACATATTTTTTCAAAATACGCACGGCATGTTACCTCCATTGTGATTGCTTCTTATTTAATTTATTTCCTTGTGTTTGAAGACGAAGAATCATACCAAATTTTCAATGATAAGCGAATAATCTTCGGAGATAAACGGGGGCGGTTGTATACTCAAAAATTGGACACTGATTGCACAGATGAACATAGATTGTCGGGATAAATGCGGATAGATTAAAAGAAACTTGCGCTCATCCTGATAACCGTGAAAATTTGCGCTCTATTAAACTGTAAGGATGCTTGGGAACGAGAATTTAATAACTTATGGAAGTATCTTTTCAATATTTCGGGGTGATTATAACAGATGAAGAAAGGAACAGATTGCGTTAGTCGAGAAAACCTGTTTTTTTCTAATCTGTTGTACTCTTGCCCCCAGATTTTTGAGAGGATACTTGTGGAACTTCAAATTGTCATTCCTTAGGGAAAACTCGTAAATAACTGTGGCCAAGGTGACAGGCACTTGCCAAGTGCCTGTCACCTGAAAGTCCAAAGTTAAAAACGAACCATCCCTTAGATGTTGATCGTGCTTCCTGATTCGTAGCGGCGCAGGCCGATGTAGAAAACGGCCGTTGCTATCCTCCCCCACATCAAAAATGCGACTCCCCATAAAGCGAGCAGCAGCATCCTATTCCCCGTTTTCGTAATTTGAACAGGAATCGCGGTATCTTCTCAATAAATCGTGGACAAGACTTGACAAATTTCATCAGCACTTTATTTTACACGAGTACCATTAGGAAAATTTGTCAAGTCTCCCCAGAATACTGAGAAGATACGAATCGCGCCTATGGAAAATGCGGGGATCAACGTATGAAGGAGGAACGGCCGTCAACCCTGCTTCAGTTTTCCACTCCTCCGTTTCCTTGATAATCTCATGCCCACATCATAAAATGTTATCAATGATAACAATAGTAAAGATATATAACTTTAGTTTAGACTGATAACATTATGACAAAAACCCGCCGTGAGCGCATCCGCGCCGCCACAATAAACGAAATAAAAGAGATCGCCCGCCAACAGATGGGAGAAAGCGGAGCCGGCGCGCTCTCGCTTCGTGCCATCTCCCGTGAGATGGGGATGAGCAGCCCCGCCCTTTACCGCTACTTTGCCAGCCGTGATGATTTAGTCACTGCGTTGCTCGTAGATGTGTACACAGCTTTTGCGGACGCGCTGGAAATGGCGCGAGACGGCCGTTTACAAGGAGATCATATCGGTCGTTTTACCGCCGTCGCCTGCGCTTACCGCGACTGGGCGGTGGCAAGCCCGCAAGAGTACGCCCTCATTTTCGGTGTACCTATTCCCGGATATAAAGCCCCCAGCGATGTGACTAGCCCAATCGCCGCTCGCAGCATGATCGTCTTCTTAGACGTATTGGTGAATGCTGAAAAGGCGGGAAAAGCAGATTTCTCTGACAGTTACGTCGCCATCACCCCTGCCGTGGCAGCGCAACTGCAACCGTGGGTTGATAAATTGCAATTCGATGGGGATATAGAGATCTTATACACAGCGATGAGCAACTGGAGCCTAATGCACGGTCTCGTGTCATTAGAAATTTTCGGTCATTTCGACTTGTGCATAACAGACGTAAGCTCCGGTGAACTCTACCGAACAGAAGTGGCAGCATTAGCAAAACGATTAAGCATACAATGAACGAGCATCACCCGAAAAATGGAGAATAGATGAACTATAAACAGGTACTTATCACAGAATTCGGCAACCCAGACGTATCTTCTCAGTATTCTGGGGAGACTTGACAAATTTTCCTAATGATACGCGTGTAAAATAAAGTGCTGATGAAATTTGTCAACTCTTGTCCACGATTTATTGAGAAGATACGCCCAGATGTTATGAAAGTGGTCGAAAAAGAGACACTGCCCGAACCATCAGCAAATAAAGTACGGGTCAAACTGTTGGCCGCCAGTGCCACCTTCACCGATACGATGGTACGCAAAGGAGTCTATTACGGTTTCAAGGAGAAGCCGCCGCTCTCTCCGGGCTACGATATGGTCGGCATGGTGGATAAACTCGGTACGGCCGTTGCCAACTCAACGCTAAGAACCGGGCAGACGGTCGCCGATCTGACAGTGTGGGGCGCATACACCGAATATATGATCCGCCCAGCCGATTCACTCATCCCCGTCCCCGATGGGATAGACCCCGCCGAAGCAGTCAGCGTGGTTTTATCCTATATGACCGCCTACCAAATGCTACATCGGGTGGCAAAAGTGAAGCGCGGGCAAAGTATTCTCGTTCATGGAGCGGGAGGCGCAGTGGGAACAGCGTTGATCGAGTTAGGCCGCTTGCTTGACTTAAACATGTACGGAACAGCCTCTGCATCAAAGCGTGAATTGGTGCAAAAATTAGGCGTGATACCGATTGATTATAGGAAGGAGGATTTTGTCACCCGCCTGCAAACTGAGGGCAAAGTTGATGCCGCTTTCGATGCCATCAGCGGCGAAAATTTCAAGCGTTCCTTCAACTCCTTGAAAAAAGGGGGCATACTCATCCCGTATGGGTTTTATGATCAAGCGATGGGCAGAGGGGGCAATGTAGTACTAGATTATATGAAGGTGATGCTGTGGAATGTGCTACCCAACGGCCGTAGAGCCTCTTTCTACTCCATCACCGATCTTCACAAAAAGAACCCCGACTGGTTCAAAGAGGATTTAGGCGCACTCTTCACCCTATTAGCAGAAGGAAAAATCAAACCAACCATCGAACGACGCATGAAATTAGAAGATGCCGTTGAAGCACATAAATTGATCGAGAGCGCGGCCGTTAAAGGAAGGATTGTATTAAGGGTGGCAGAGTAGTCAGATCGCAAAGCCAATTTATGCGAGTTTGACTTGCCAATTTTGGACAGGTATAATGTTCCTGCGTGAGAAATTGTGACCTATCTTTCGCGCAATATGTATACATTTCAATACAGGATAAGTATCTACTTTTAGTAAGATTGAAATCAGATAGCAGGAATTGAATTATGGCCCTGAAAGGCAACCTGCGTGATTTTTCCACGACGCAACTACTCAACTTAATCAACTTGGCTCGTAAAACAGGTACGCTTACTGTTCAAGGTGACGAACTTGCACGAATGTCATTTCGTGAAGGAAAACTCATCTACGCCCATATTGGCAACGAAACAGGAAATCAACTTGCTCATGTATTAGAGCAGGCAGGCAAGCTGACAAAAGAGCAAGCACGGATTATACAGACTCGCGTTAAGGGAAAGAGCGACAAACAAATTGGACACCTGCTCATTCAAGCAGGATATGTGACGCAAAGCGATATTATTCAAAGCGTGCGCCAACATGTACTTGGTATTGTATATAAACTATTTACATGGCGTGATGGCCTTTTCCGTTTTGATGCTAATAAACTGCCGCCATCTACCCATATAACCATTCCCATTGATTTGGAAAGCGTTCTTATGGAAGGCAGCCGTCGGGTACAAGAGTGGGAAGTATTGCAAGAAGAGCTTCCTGATTTAGACGTATCTTTACGTTTTGCAGATAAACCCGATGAGAAACTGCGTAATGTGAATCTGACGGTGGAAGAGTGGCGCGTTATTTCATTTATTAACCCGCAAAACTCAGTGCGGCAAATCGCAAGGGCAAATAACCTGACCGATTTTGAAGTGCGGCGTATTATCTATGGAATGTTGCAAGCTGGTATTGTTCAAATTATCCAGCCGCCAAAACCAAAGAAACCGCCGACACCAACCTCAGCACGCCGACGCAAATCGGCCGCACCAGAACAATCCCCATCAGTAAAACGGGGCGTGGTCGTACGCTTAATCGATCGTATCCGAGGGTTATAGGGTTCAAGACCATATAATATGGTTTGATTTTTTATAAGACTATAGGAAGTAACTGTCATATTAACCACAGTGGGTTAAATAGTGATTACGCCTTCCCAATGTATATTTGAGCAAGGGCAACAGCTATGCAAGCAGCAAAAATGGTTATCACAGGTCCGTTTTCCTCAGGAAAAACGGAGTTCATAGGCGCAATTAGTGAGATTGATGTCGTCTCTACTGAGCGTAAAATCTCTAGCGCGGCCGAGCAAATCAAAGAAAGCACAACGGTGGCGATGGATTTCGGCCGTATTACCGTTGGCGATGATCTTGTTCTTTACCTCTTTGGTACACCCGGTCAGCGTCGATTTGATTTTATGTGGGATATTTTATCTCAAGGTATGCTTGGTTTCGTGGTGATGGTAGATAGCACAAAGCCAGAGACCTTCCGTGAAGGCAAACGCATTTTAGAAACATTCGATGGATACGCACATACACCATACGTTGTCGCCGCCAATAAGCAAGATATGGAAGACGCGTGGGATCCAGAAGATTTGCGCATTATTCTGCGCTTGCCGCCAGAGGTCAAAATCTTACCTTGTGTAGCAACAGACAAAGAGAGCGTTAAGAATGTGTTATTAGAGCTTCTTTACTCTATCTTAGAAGAAATTGACGCGATGGACACTGCTTAACGCCTTGTTTACATCACATTTACCTGCCTTTTATGGTTCGCTGGTGCAACAACTGTTACTATTCTATTAATTATTTAGTAGCATAGTAAAAGCGAATTTATTAGAGGCTAGTTGTTGGCATTTGCCTCAACTTACATTCTACCCATTCTACATGTAGATGGCCTAAATAAAGACGACGCAAAGCGTTTCGCAAATACTTTGTGAAACGCTTTTTATTATTTGGGAACAAGCCTAAACAGAACCCTGATATAGATTGTTCCCAAATTGAATCACGATTGAGGTTGATGTGAGTTCTATTGTTACAGAGCGGGGCATACTTCATTACGAATCCATTGGACGCGGCCGGCCAGTTATCTTGCTGCACGGATGGATAAATTCGTGGGATGTATGGCGTGACTCAATGGTGACATTGGCAAAGACTCGCCGCTATCGTGTCTATGCTCTTGATTTTTGGGGATTTGGGGATTCAGCAACGGGTGCAGAAGATTCAGACGCTACTTTTCAAGTTTCCAGCTATGTAGAGATGGTTCATCAATTTATGATGACATTGGGTATCCAGAAAGCTCCGATTATTGGTCACTCAATGGGCGGAACGGTTGCTCTCTCAATGGCATTGGAACATCCAGATCGTGTAGCAAGAACGGCAATTGTTGGAGCCCCAGTTGTGGGTTCGTCGCTTAACCCATTTCTTCGCCTATCTGGTTACAATCTTATTGCCCAACTCGTGTGGCGATACCCCTTTATACGTGACAATATTATGAAGATATTGCTCGCTGGTGACTCTAGAGAAGTTAAAGCGATGATTTTCCGTGACGTGCAGCGTACGACGATGGAATCGTTTTTTCGTAGTATCGGTGATCTGAGAGCCACAGATTTGCGAAGCAGATTAGATACATTAGAATCTCCTGTGTTAGGCATGTATGGCGTAAAAGATAATATTGTTTCTCCTTCTAACGCAGGTTTATTAACGAGCGGATCTCGTATCGCTAAAATCGTTATGATGAATCATTCACGTCATTTTCCAATGATTGATGAACCAGATCGGTTTGTAGCAGCATTGCAAGAGTTCCTAAATGACGATGGTGCAGGTGATTGATTTGGCAAAAGAAATGGAAGAAACACAGTATTATTATCCTAATAAAATGGGGCGCATTGTATTGACGGCTCTAGAACAGATTACGGGGCGGCATGGAGTTAATGCAGTTCTTAATTTGGCTAATCTGGAACATCTTGTCAATAATTATCCGCCGAATAATCTGCGGCGAGGCTTTTCTTTTGATGAATTTGGAGCCATTCAGCAGGTTCTGGAAGAAATGTATGGGATTCGCGGCGGGCGGGGCCTGGCGTTACGTTCAGGTCGTGAGACGTGGACATATGCGCTTAAAGAGTTCGCTCCAGTTCTTGGCATTACTGATTTGGCTGTGCGGATGTTGCCATTGGGAATGAAGCTGAAAATTGGTTTGGATGTATTTGCGGAAACATTCAATAAATTTAGCGATCAAAAAGTGCGTTTATCTGAGGATGAACGTGGCTATTTGTGGATTATTGAGCGTTGCCCTGTTTGTTGGGGACGCACGTCAGAAGAGCCTTGTTGTCATTTGGCAGTGGGACTATTGGAAGAATCACTTACTTGGGTGAGCCGTGGGCGCCAATTTGATGTAAAAGAGGTATCTTGTATTGCTACTGGTGATGAGAATTGCACTATTGTCATATCAAAGAAACCAATAACGTAGGCATTTGGACTGGCTTCCGCTTAAACTTGTTAAATGTAAGGAATGAGGTGGCTTCTCAATATTTCGGGGTGACTACAACGGACGAAAGAAATAAACGGATGGTGTAGCCGAGAAAATATCCGTTCATTTTCATAATCCGTTGTAGTCACAGTAAAAACAAAATAATTTCCCCGCTTTTTTGAGAAGATATGGAATGAGGATTAAATGACTCCAGTGAAAAAAGGTCAATTTCGGAAAATTGGTGGTTATACACGCCTTTTTTTGAAGGTTTTGGCGCATAAAGCATAATTTTTTTGTACACCTCATTGTGGCGCATTTATGCACGATACAGGCTTCGATCACTTGGTGTTGTGTGATTTTTAGCAACTCTCCAAAATGGAGTAAATTCAGTGGAGTCATTAAATAAAACCCGAAACTTCCATCTATCATTCCTCCATCTTCATGAGAGCAGGCTCTGCGAATGCAGGAATTCACAGTCTGAAAAATCATAGATTCCCGCCTAAAAGAGTTTACCCTCACGAAGATGAGGGCGGGAATGACAACTTTGGTAGTTAAATAAATCCTCGTTCCTAAGTTACCATACAGGTATTGTTCTCGTGAAAATGGAAACGATACCTGTATGGTGGCTTATTTACTGTGCGTCTTTGATAAATTGTGTGGTGAGGTATCTTCTCAGTATTCTGGGGAGACTTGACAAATTTTCCTAATGATACTCGTGTAAAATAAAGTGCTGATGAAATTTGTCAAGCCTTGTCCACGATTTACTGAGGAGATACTGGTTGAGCATGGATTCGCTAACATTATGACGGCTTTGTTGACTTAACCCCATATTTTTTATGGTAGCTGTATCCAAGCCTGAAAAGTGTATGGTGGTAATGAATGTGATATATTTTTAGAAGATAATGGGATGATACTCTGTAGATAAAACAGGAAAAATTATAATGCGCCGTGTAATTCTTACAGAAAAAAGCCATATTGCTCCGTTTAATCAACCAGCTAGAGATTTGAGGGTTCAGAATAAACCGCTCTGGTTATGGCAGCGAGATTTGCTGTCACGATATGCGTCTGAAGAGCGAGAGTATGAAGATTGGCAGATGGCGTATGAGATGGAGAGCGAAGAAGTTGAGACGCTTGTTCATCGGGATAATCTTTTTTTTAATGCTGCGTTGATTGATGAGTTTGTTGAGTTGGCAAAAGCGGGTAAACGGCCGGTACGGTTGGCTTTTCGACAGGATGATTTGTCTATTGCTACGCATGTTGTTCCATTGACGCATTCATTTTTTCAGCAGGGGGAGTTGTTACTGGCTGATATGTGGTATCTCCCTCGTGGTATTTCGCAGAGTGTTGAAGTTGAGCCATTGATTATAGATACTGAGCCAACTGAGGTTGGCTATTATCATGTTCCTCCTTATATGGCTACTGAGGTGGGAGATTTAGTTTATCAATTACCCAAAAAATCTTTTGTCCTTATTGAAAATTGGGTACATTTATTTATTGCTGATATTTTGTTTGGTGTTTTTTCTAATGGTGTTTTTCGGCAAGAGCGTATTGATCAGGAGTGGTCATATAAGTTAAAATTATTGTGGCGTTCCATTCTTGAGCAGAAGCAGACACGTTCTAATAGCGAGATGATAGAAATTGGAAAAAATGTTGTTATTGACCCATCGGCAACTGTGTTGGGTCCGACGATAATTGGAGATAATGTAGAGATTGGGGCGGGGGTGGTTATTGACAATTGTATTATTGGTAATAGTGTTACTGTTTCGCAAGGATGCCAGTTAATGTTGAGCGTTGTTAGTGATGGTTGTTTTCTACCATTTAGAACATCTTTGTTTATGACAACATTGATGGAAAATACGATGGTTGCTCAAAATACTTGTTTGCAATTGTGTGTTATTGGTCGTGATACGTTTATTGGCGCGGGGACGACGTTTACTGATTTTAATGTTTTGTCTGGTCCGTTGAAAACATCAACAAGGGATGGGGTTTTAGAAGAGACAAATTTATTGATTTTGGGCGGCTGTGTGGGGCATCATTGTCGGTTAAGTGCTGGGGTTATTGTTTATCCAGCACGAACGGTTGAGTCTGATGTGGTGATTTTGGCTTCGGATGATCGACATATTTTTACTAAGAATGTCGCTTATGAGGAGAGTAATTTTTACTCATATGAGCATAAGTATGAGTATATGCGTCAATATCCGCGTGAAGATGAGGGTAATTTTTGATACGTTGTGTTAAATGGGAATCATCTACGGCTTTTTAAGATTAAGGCGATTGCAATCTCCAAGATTGGACACTGATTACACAGATAAGGCCATTTATGAAAAATAATTATACGTTTGTCATTCCCGTGAAGACGGGAATCCATATGTTTTTGAGGAGTGGATTCCCGCCTACGCGGGAATGATAATCAAAGTTTTGGATGATTTAAATTTAGAAATGGCCTAAAAGGATCAAGATCGGTGAAATCAGCGTGATCAGTGTTCAATTTCAACACAAGGTCAACTCAATTTTCTGTAAAAGATGAGTATGCAATCGCCCTATTTTAAGATAACATTGGCACATAGGCTGACAGTTGATAAAATTAGGTGGGGTGTTTTTGTTTGTACTGTGAAGGTTTTTGTAAGTGGTATAAAAACCTATTGATTGTTGTTTGTCGGTGTTAGGATATAAAGAGTGTTTACTGCCTGAGTGTGTTGTGATATGAAGTGTAGTTGTTCAGCATTTATGTCAGCGGGATGGTTGTGAGACTATCTGATGCGAGTATGAGTGTTAAGGGAAAATTTTATGAGTGACGGCCGTATTTTAATTGTAGAAGATGATTTTGACATATCAAATATGTTACGCATTTTCTTTACTGGACAGGGGTATAATGTTGAGGTTGCAGTGCGGGGTAATGACGCTTTAGAAATGTGTCGGCGACATGTCCCGGATCTTGTTGTTTTAGATATTATGCTTCCTGATATGGACGGGTACGCTGTGTGTAAATCTATGCGTACGACGACCCGTACCAGTCACATTCCTATCATTTTTCTAACGCAGAAGGATGAGCGAAGTGACAAGATTGCTGGTCTTGAATTGGGTGCAGATGATTATATTACCAAGCCATTTGACATTGAAGAATTAAAACTTCGTGTAGGCACGGCAATTCGTAATCATCAGCGTTTGAATATGACCAATCCTATTTCTGGGTTGCCTAGTTCTCGATTGATTGAAGATCAATTGCGGTCATTGATGCGTATGCAGAATTGGACATTACTGCTGATTGGGATTGATAATTCCAAAGCATTCAATGATGTGTATGGCTTTATCGCTGGGTCTGAGGTTATTCGCAATACGACGCTGGTTTTGAATGCAGTTATAGATGAATATGGTACCTTGGATGATTTTGTTGGTCATGCGAGTGATGATTCATTTGTGCTTGTGACAATGGCTGCGGATATAAAGGGGATGATTGGGGCTTTGCGTATTAGATTCCATGATAATATTGTGAACCATTACAACTTTATGGATCGTGAGCAAGGATTCATCGAATTGCCAGATGGGGAACAAGTTCCATTGATGCGTTTGTCTGTCGGTATGGTCTCTAGTGAGCAGCGTTTTGCTGATATTCGTGAAATTACGGAGACTGCGGCTGAATTGCGTAATCGTGATCAGGAACGGCAAGCGGAAGCTGAGGCGTAATCTTATTTTTATAACGAACTTATAGGGGAGCTATTGAGTTAATGGATAACGCTTTATTACAAACGGCCGTTTGGCCGTTATTCGATACCCTTCACGAAGGTGTACTTGTTGCTGATCAGCAGGGGGATGTGCTGTATGTTAATCCCGTTGTCGCCGTATTGACGGGTATTGAACTGCCGATTACCTTAGCTGACTCTCCTTTAGCTGACTCACCTGATTGGAAATCTTTATTATCTCCTCCCTTTTCCCTTTTGTTGCGAACTGAAAATGGTATTTTTCGTATTGATGCACACGTGCATCTAAATGATCTTGTACAAATTCAGATTTCTCCTGATACAGAATCTGTCAACCGTGATTTAGAGATATTACTGAAAGCAAATCAAACCATTTCAGGGATATTAGATACAAAAAGAGTGCTGGCCTTAATGGGACAGCAATTGATGGAAACCGTTCATGGGGATAGATATGATATTTATCAGTGGAAACGGCAGCAAGATGAATTGATGCTGTTGCGCTCTATGGCAGCGGATGGCAAAGAGACAACTACCGCTGACAGGTCCGTTCCTTTATCCCCCGACAACCCTATTTATGACAGTATTCAGGAACAAGCTGTCATTATTTCCCAAACAGATAATAGTATCATCTTTCCCATTATCACATCAGGAGAGCCATATGGTGTGGTGGTGGTTTTTGTGGACGATACCACCTTTGCAGTCAATGATAATAATATACGATTACTCTCGGCTCTCTCTAATCAAGCGAATACGGCATTGGAGACAGCCCTCATTTTTGAGGATATTTTTGATCGTGAACGTTTTTATAATGCGTTAGGACGCGTTCATTTAGCGATCAATTTTACATTAGGCGAGCAGAGGATTCTGTCGTTGATAAGCGGCGAAAGCTTGCAAGTTTTTAATGTTGATGGAGCGTATATTTGGCAAGTTGTCGATGATAAACTGATCGGTGCGGCGGCTCATGGGCATGGTGCTGATGATTTCATTGGCTCTTCGCTTGCATTGTCTGACGATAATACGTTTATTGCCTCTATTGTACAAACAGGGACACCTAATTATATAAATCATTTTAGTTGTGATGATCAATGTGGCAATGGATTCCCCTTACCAGAGAAGATTAAATCTGTTCTAGCCATTCCATTTGAGCAAGATGAACAGATAATGTCGGTTCTCGCTTTGGTTGATACGAATAATTCAGATCGTTTTGGTGAGGCAGACCTCACACGAGCGATGACATTTGGGATGCAAGTTGCCATTTCTTTGCAAAATGTGCATCTTTTCAAACAATTGCATGACTTGAACGCTGATTTGGATGCACGAGTTGCACGGCGTACTGCTGAATTGAATCAGGAAAGCGGCCGATTTAAGACATTATTAAATATCACGGCCAGATTATCAGACACATTAGACGAAAACTTAGTCTCTACTCGTGCATTAGAAATGGTTAGTGCGATGGCAAATGCTACGCATGGGGTGATTTTGCTGCTGGACCCGATACGGGGCAATTTAATGGTGAAGGCTGCCGTCGGCACATATCGCACGAAGGGTACGGCCGTGTGGGACGAACCTGTCTCTACACAGAATAGATTACCAGAAGCGGTGATGAGAACACAAACGGCCGTTATCATCTCCGATGCTACAGAAGACCCCCGTTGGCAAAACCCATTACCTGATGACAATTTAACTTCTGTCATGGCCGCTCCGCTCGTTTCCAATGAAGAAGCGATTGGCGTGTTAATGCTATTCCATCCAGAACCATCTATGTTTACGTCGCAACAGGCAGAACTAGTCGAAGCGGCCGCAACTCAAGTTGCTATTGCCATCAGCAACGCGAGCCTGTATCGCTTTATCCGCGAACAAGCGGAGAGAATGGGAACCTTGTTGCAAGCAGAGACGGTCGAAGCGGCAAAACAACGCGCTATTTTAGAAAGTATTGCCGATGGTGTCGTCGTCGCTGATGAAGATGGCGCGATTACATTGGCAAACACAACAGCCGTTGCTATTCTAGGCATTCCCCAGAACCAATTACTCTCCAAGAAATTAGGCAACCTGATCGGTATTTACGGCAGTTTTCGTGATGAATGGTTCCACGCCATTGAAGGATGGCGCGACCATGCGGAAAATATCCGTATTGGCACCTTTGTACGTAAACAGTTTGAAATCAGCGGCAAGGTCATCCTTGTCCACCTTTCTCCTGTTTTAGTACAAGGACAGTATGTAGGTACAGTTTCCATCTTCCGTGACATCACCAAAGAAGTTGAAGTAGACCGATTAAAAACAAACTTCATCTCCACCGTTTCGCACGAATTGCGTACACCGATGACTTCCATCAAAGGATACGCCGATCTATTGTTGATGGGCGTTGCCGGTGAGTTAAACGATGGCATAACCGAACATCTAAACATCATCAAAGCACATTCCGAGCGTATGGAGATGCTTGTTAACGATTTATTAGATATTTCTGAAATCGGCTCAGGGAAAATGGTATTACAGTCAAAACCTCTTGATATTAGCGACCTTATCATCGCAACAGTAGATGTGTATCTAGGTGACCGTATTCTCCATGAGAACAAACAAT
This sequence comes from Anaerolineae bacterium, assembly GCA_015486215.1. Taxonomy (GTDB): domain Bacteria; phylum Chloroflexota; class Anaerolineae; order Promineifilales; family Promineifilaceae; genus S016-13. The sequence continues at coordinate 16,965 of WFSA01000220.1, forward strand.
TAACTGTTAAGAGCAATATCACCGCCCCATTACCGTTCATTCGCGCTGATTCTAAGCGAATTACTCAAATACTGACGAACCTGATTGATAATGCGTTCAACTATACACCAGAACATGGCACAATCTCGGTCAGTGCATTTAGTACAAATGATCATGTAACCATCATTATTAAAGATAGCGGCATCGGAATTGCGAAAGATGATTTAGAAAGCATCTTTGATAGATTCTTCCGTTCTGATAAAGCCGACGTACAGAAAATTTCAGGTACAGGATTGGGATTATCCATCGTACATACATTAGTAGAAATGCACGATGGTAAGATAGATCTGGATAGTGTAGAACAGGAAGGAACAACTGTTACACTCACTTTCCCCATCATTGACAAGAAGGCCAATCACTTAACCCCTTAGTACCTTATCAGCGATATTCTTGTACCATGTACAAGAAATTGTTCGCAGATCTCGCAGATTGAAAGTTTTTATCTGCGTCAATCTGCGAAATCTACGGATTGTTCTTTTCTGGTTTATCCAGATTAGGAATGAGGATTAAATAAAACCAGAAACTTCCATCTGTCATTCCCGTGAAGACTTGATAAATTTTCCTAATGATACTCGTGTAAAATAAAGTGCTGATGAAATTTGTCAAGTCTTGTCCACGATTTATTGAGAAGATACATTTAAATTTAGAAATGGCCTAAAAGAGTTTACCCTCACGAAGGTGGGGGCGGGAATGACAACTTTGGTAGTTAAATAAGCCCTCGTTCCTTAATGATTCTGTGGTGAATTGTTATAGAGGCTGAGTAGGTATATATATACAGTTAATGTAGCGTATAGATTATGGCAAAAATTCTAATTGCGGAAGACGATAGAGATATACGAGGATTGGTTGTCTTGGCACTCGGTTATAGCGGATTCGAGGTCATAGATGTGATTGATGGCAGCTATGCTATTGAAAAGGCAACTGAAGAAAAGTATGACTGCATCTTGCTGGATGTGAATATGCCGCATACAAATGGATACACTGCGTGCCGTGAGATACGTCAAAATGGGATGAATCAAGATACCCCAATTTTTATTTTATCCGCTGCAGAGCAAGAAGAGGAGCGCATAAAAGGAATGGATGCAGGCGCAAATGGATATATATTAAAACCATTTGCACCATCTATGCTAGTAAAAAAGATAAATGAGATAGTAGGTAGTTAAGAAAATATATGATAGTTGATAGATAGTTGATAGCATACAATAGATCAAGGTTGAAGCGAGTAAATGAGCATTACGACAGTTAGTAATCAACTTATTCATTATGAAGCATTGGGTCGGGGACGGCCGTTACTCTTCATTCATGGATGGGTCGGGTCATGGCGATATTGGTGGCCTTCCATGCAAGCTATGTCGTCACGCCACCGCTCATTTGCTTTCGACTTATGGGGCTTTGGCGATTCCAGCAAAGCGACTGATAAATATACCCTTGATGCATATGTTGAGATGATCGACCAATTTGTTGAGCGGCTCGGCATTGCCAGCCCCTTTGATATTGTCGGGCATTCATTAGGCGCAGTCATTGGCTTAGCCTACACTATGAAACATTCAGATAATGTTCGTCGATTAGCTGCAATCTCTATGCCCTTGCGAGGATCATATATACACGAGCATCTAAGCCATAATGATCCAGTGACCTTTGCCAACAAATATCTAGGTAAAGAAAATGGCAGTTTCCCAGAAATAAACAACGAATTACGAAAAACAGATCCTAGTGCGATGAATAAGCTCGCTATTGAGTTGCGTAATCAGGATTTCATGAACAAGATCGGTCAATGTACTTGCCCTTTGTTGATGGTTAATGGCGCACGGGACTCTATTATTACGCCGCCGCAGGGTGAAAAGCAGTATTTAGAAGAAGGAATGGGCGATAATCAACATATCGTGGAACTCGATAATAGTGATTATTTTCCGATGCTGCAAGAGAAAGCAAAATTTAACCGCTTATTACTCGATTTTACATCGGCCGCTGATAATAGTAAGACGAAAATTGCCCCCAAACAGTATTGGCAGCGTCGCGTACGGTAACGATAATACGGAAGAAGAATTCCATAACCCTGAATATCTTCCCCTTATTCCCATACAAATTTTATTATTTTTGATTTTTGAGGAATTTTGCGGTTTCACAGGCCAAGCTATTCGCTTGTTCGACAAAAACGCAGAAAGCTCTCTTTATTTGCGGCATTACAATCCTTGTTTTGCCAGCTTCCCACATTTTGTTGTAATTGATTATTCCCCAAAAAACAAGCAAAGTTACCCAGTGTAATCAGCATAATCGGTGTTCTATCTTTTAGTTAAGGGAGTGATCGTTTACATTTTATTATGGTATCAGATCGTTTTGGACGTACAATTAATTATCTTCGCATCTCTCTAACTGACAGATGTAATTTGCGCTGTGTCTACTGTATGTCAGAAGACATCACTTTTCGCCCCAACGCTGAATTGCTTCAAGATAATGAAATCATTCGTTTGGTTAAAATTTTCGCTACATTGGGATTTTATAAATTCCGTTTAACGGGCGGGGAGCCGACTATTCGGCATAATGTGGTAGATATTGTGAGCCGTATTGCCCAGACGGAAGGGGTAGAAACGGTGGCAATGACTACGAATGGATTATTGTTGGATGAGTTAGCACGGCCGTTGGCCGCGGCTGGCTTACAGCGTGCCAATATCAGTATCGATACCATCGATCCTGATAAGTTCAAAAAATTGACCCGATGGGGACGTGTTGAACAAGTGTGGGAAGGTATTCGTGCTGCGGAAGAGGCGGGGATAGAGGTTAAGTTGAACGCGGTTGTGGTTAGAAATTATAATGATAAGCAAGATGTGGTCGACTTGGCACGTTTGACATTGGAACATGGATGGCAGGTTCGTTTTATTGAGATGATGCCTTTTGGCGACGTGGCTGATTTTCAACAATCTGGCACAGTGAGCCAAAAAGAGTTGATGGAGACAATAACGGCCGACTTGGGGAGTTTAACGGCCGTCAACGACGGCACACTTGATGGTGAAGCCCAACTGTATACATTGGATAATGCTCCCGGAACGATTGGCTTTATCAGCTCCGTTACTCAACCATTTTGTGCCAGCTGCACACGGGTAAGATTGACTGCCGACGGCCGTCTACGGCTTTGTTTATTGCGCGAAAAAGAGCTAGACCTGCTTACCCCCATACGTAACGGCGCGACCGATGCCGAACTTACAGGAGTCATCACTGAAGCAATCTGGTGGAAACCGTGGGGACACAAACTAGATAAAGACGTTATCCCCCTTAATCGCGGCATGTCTGAAATCGGTGGTTAGACAGGAACAACACGCATAAAAATAGCTGATAAAGCCTCTTGTTCCCATGTAGAATGTCAGAACAAGAGGCCTTATCAGCCATGTACCTAAATTTTATCTATTCCTATCAGTGAAAGTAGCGCAATCCGTTTCCAACTCCTCTTTCCTGATAGGTCAGTTTAGCCGCTTAACGCCTCGCGTATACCATCTGCATAAGCCGCATTCTTACCCGCTATTTTTAATACACGTTTAGCCTTATCTAGTTGATTCTGCTTTCTATATAACAAGCCCAAGCTAAAATATGCAGCCGGCAATGTTAAGCCGCCGCCGATAGCACGCTCATAACACCCAATCGCATTCTTTACCTGTCCGCGGGATTCATAATCCATCGCCTGCCCAATCAAAGCATCACGCTCCAACTTACTCAAACTGCCTTCGTCATCCTCATCCCCTTCGTCACGGAAAATCTCTTCAGCAAGATGTTCCTGCGCCAATTTATGAGCATCCTCTAGGGCCGACGCTTTTTGTGAAGATTGTTTTACAGGTTGACGCTCTGCTTCAAAAGCACGTGCCATCTGTCGTACCATCGCGGGTAAATCTTCTTCATCCGTTTTTACCGCTTCTTTCTCAACGACTGGTTCCTCTTCTTCCTCTTCTTCGCGGTTATACTCATCCGCTCCCTTGCGAATGAGGCTGATAGCGGTGATAACATCAGGACTGTCGGGGTCTAAGCGTAACGCCGCCCGGCACATTTTTAATGCTTTCTTATCTTCATTCCGCATCTGCAAAATGCGGGCAATTGCCAGATATTCACGAACCGCGTCACGGATATTTTCTTGTCGTTGGTACACCATCGCTAAACGGCGGTGCGGCCCTAATAGGGATGATTCAAGCCGTACAGCACGCTGCCAATGGCTGACCGCATTATCCAGCTTCCGTTGACGGAAGAACACTTCGCCAACAGCCATATAGGTGCGTGCTGCCTCGCTCAGTCGTCCAAGCCGCTCCTGCATATCGGCTACTTTTTGCAGATAGCTGACATCCCCCTTTGAATAACGTGCCGCTAATTTATAACATTCCAACGCCCGATCAAGCTGCTTTAAGCCAAAACAGGCTTGACCTAAACCATCATATGCGGGTGCAGATTTGGCAAATTCAGAGATTGCCACACGGTAAACACCAAATGCTTTTTTCCATTGCTCGTCTTCCAAATAGATAGAGCCTTTTTTGAGTGCTTTTTCATACCTTGCGCGATTTTTAGCCACTAGCTTACTCCTTTGGGTAACAATAATGGATGCAAGAACTAAACCGCTTGATTTTAGCTCTATGCTCTGTTGGTATCTTCTCAGTATTCTGGGAAGACTTGACAAATTTTCCTAATGATACTCGTGTAAAATAAAGTGCTGATAAAATTTGTCAAGTCTTGTCCACGATTTATTGAGAAGATACCTCTGTTGCTACTATGATAAATGAAAATGATTACCCTTGATTTCTTAGAAGATAAATAAACCTACGAATTCTACATAACTATAATTTGCCCATTATAACATACCATAACGAGAGATTATAATTAGAAATGGGGGAAACGGTAGCAGACTGGATGAATGACGGGAAACGGCCGGTTTTCCGTTGCCAAGTAACAATTGCCGTAACTACTCAGCCTATCAATTATTTCACCACAAAGAAGCAAGGTATCTTCTCAATAAAGTGGGGACATGAGTGCAGCTGATTTGGAAAAGAACAGATTGACTCGACTGACGCAATTTGCTCCTTTCTTAATTTGTTGTACTCACCCCGAAATATTGAGATGTTACGAAGCAAAGATCACAGAGAAAATCTTAAAAAACTTTATGTTCTTCGTGTCTTTGTGGTTAATTTGGACAAGGGCTGAGTAGTTACCAATTGCCAATCAAAGCGTACGCGGCCGATACTGCAACGCTTCAGCCAAATGTGTCGGCGTGATCACCTCTTCTTTAGCCAAGTCGGCGACAGTGCGGGCGATTTTGATGATACGATGAAAGGCGCGTGCGCTCAAATTCATCTGCGACATCGCTGATTTCATCAATTTTGTGCCAGTTTTATCAAGCGGGCAAAGTTCACGGATTTCACTTGGCCCCATGTCGGCATTACTGTTAATGCGGGGGAGATGGGCAAAACGGCCGTGCTGCTTCTCTCTCGCCTCTTCAACCCGCTTCCGTACTGCCGCGCTTGTTTCGCCCCGATTGACGGCCGTCAACTTCTCAAAATCCACGCGCGGAACCTCTACATGCAGATCGATCCGATCCATCAACGGGCCAGAAATACGCTTTTGATAGCGGGTCACCATCGAATTAGAACAAGAGCATGTATGCGTTGGATCACCAAAATAGCCGCATGGACACGGATTTTGTGCCGCCACCATCATAAAATTAGCGGGATAGGTGACCGTCCCCGTTGCCCGCGAGATAGATATTTCGCGCGAACCTTCAAGCGGTTGGCGTAACACCTCGATGAGCGTTTGCCCAAATTCGGGCAGTTCATCCAAAAACAGTACCCCGCGATGAGCTAACGAAATTTCGCCCGGACGCGGCCATGCGCCGCCGCCGACAAGGCCGGCATAGCTGACTGTGTGATGTGGAGAGCGAAACGGCCGTTGACGGATCAACGGCGTATCTGTGGGCAGTAACCCGGCCACACTATAAATTTTGGTCACCTCTAACGCTTCGTCCACCGGCATCAAGGGCAAGATAGAGGGCAATGCCCGCGCGATCAATGTTTTTCCTGCACCGGGCGGGCCAGTGAGAAGGATATTATGCGATCCAGCCGCCGCGACCTCCATCGCCCGTTTTACATGTTCTTGCCCCATAATATCGGCAAAATCGGCCGAATACTCCACCTGCTCGGCAAACGTCTCTTCAATATCAACTTCATGGGGAGAGAGGGCACGCAAGCCCGTTAAATGACCAACGAGTTCGTTCAAACTGCGGACAGCAAATACATCAATCCCTTCGACTAAAGCTGCTTCATCAGCATCAATCACAGGCACAAAAACCCGTTCGTATCCCTTCTCTTTGGCGAGGGCAGTTATGGAGAGGATGCCTTGCGTGTGCCGCGCCGTGCCATCAAGCGAAAGTTCGCCGATGAACATGCCGCCGACTAATTTATCAGGCCACACTTGCTGCGTGGCTGCCAAAACGCCGACAGCGATAGGCAAATCGTAAGAGGGGCCTTCTTTGCGTACATCAGCAGGGGCAAGATTGACGGTGAGGCGGCGGCTGGAGGGGAAATTGAAGCCGCTGTTTTTGACGGCAGAGTGAACACGATCCCGACTTTCACGTACAGCCGCGTCGGGCAGACCGACGATATTAAAGGATGGTGCGCCGCGAATGATGTCTACTTCAACTTCGACAACGGCCGCTTCTAAGCCGACGACGGCGCAGCTCATTACTTTAGCCAGCATCGGGGGTAACCTCTGGTTTATTGGTACGCATACTGCTGGGCAAAATAATGGAGAACTCAGCACCGCCGTCAGGATGATTGCGAACGGCCGCTTTACCGTTATGCGCCTGTGCGATGGCACGCACCACCGAAAGCCCTACACCTGCGCCCGACTTGTCTTGGATACGTTTATGTTTACTGCGGAAATATCGATCAAAAACACGGTCTATCTCATCTTCTTGGATACCATCCCCCTCATCCCGTACCGTGATTACGATATATTGTTGATAGAAAGCAAGCGTGACGAATACACGGCTCTTTTCAGGCGCATATTTAATAGCGTTGTCTACCAGATTCAAAATCATATGCAACATACGCACTTCATCAGCCAGTACCAGAGAGAATTCGCCCGTTTCTTTGTATATAATGGAAATTTCTTTAAAAAGAGCCGCCCCTTCAACATCATTTAGAACTTTGTGAACAACAGTGTGCAAATTACATACGCTCAATTCGGTTTTTATGACATCGTTGCGGGAAACGAGGAGAAGTTGGTTGATCATATCCAACATACGATCTGATGAGGTGACGATGCGATTGACAAATCGCATACCTGTTGTGTCTAATGAGGCAGCGCGTTCTAATAATTGGGCAAAGCCGCGAATGGAGGTTAATGGGCTTTTCAAATCGTGGGATAATGCCCGCATAAATTCGGCGCGATCTTTTTCTAATCGTTTGACATAGGTAATATCCTGCATGACGATAATTGTACCTACATTCTCTACATGCTGTGCGCTGGTCAAATATGTTTTATCGCCGATAGAAATTTCAATGGTGCGCCCGATACCGCTGCTGATACCGTTTAGTAGATCGGGCATATGGGAATCAATAATGTCTTGAGCGGGATCATTGGCGATGAGCAATTTTCCTTCTTTATCCAGAATGATTAACGGCTCTGATAATGTTTGGGCGGTGGCTAAAACGGCTAACCGTTGTTGCTCAGACTCTTGGAATAGGCGTGCATTTTTAACGGCCGTTGCCACTGGTCGCACAAAAGATTCTAATCGAGATATATCACCTTCATCGAATGCGCCGCCCTCTTTATCGAATAATGTCACAATGCCAACTACTACCTTTTGGAATTTAAGCGGCACACAAGCCATTGATTGTGGTGGATGCCCATTGATATGATCAAATCTGGCATGATAATCAGGATCGTTGACAACATCATTTATGATTCTTGGCGTTCCTGCTTGAGAACTCTCATACATGATACCCGCATAAATACCATGTTCTGGCAATGTTTGATTGGCATCAGAGATAAATAAATCGTTTTCGTCAGGGTCGAGTAAGTAGAGGGCAGCACCCCCAATCTGCCAATTTTTATTTAACTGTTCCACCAAAACGGAGGCGATACTTGGGATGTCTAATGAGGCAGATACAACACGGGAAACCTCATTTAAGGCGGCTAATTCTTGTACTTGTTTAGCTAACGCTTGGTCAGTCGCTTCGTATAGGCGTGAATTTTGGATGGCAATGGCTGCATAATCAGCGATTGATCTTAATACTTTTTCATCCCAATCGGTAAATTCACGCCCAACAACGCGATGGGTTGCTGTCAGTACGCCTAATGCGACTTCAGCCAGCATGATGGGAGCGTAGACAACTGCCTCAACCAGATAATCGGTTGAGATTTTAACTTTGCTGCGGCCGGGTCTATGGGTGGCGCGTAAAGCTTTACCCGTACGCAACACCTGTCCCACCATATTATCCTCGCGTACTTCTAAGTGTGTACGGCGAATTTTGCGGTCGTCTACACCGCGCTGCGCCTCTAGCTTTAGTTCGCCGTTGAATTCGTCTACCAGCCAAATGCTGGTTTCGCCAGCGTTGGTCAATGTCATCGCCGTTTCGGCGACTTGGTTTAACGCTTCTTCCAGTTTGAGTTGAGAGGTGATCGCTTTGGCAATTTGGGAGAGGGCATCTTCAATGTCAGGACGTTGGGTAGACAGCATCCGGGTTTGGAATGCTGGCCGCTCATCTATATACACCGTCATCACCAGTTCGCCTAAGCGTAAATTGTCGCCATCGGCTAGATGGGCGGGGCTGTGGGGGGTAACAGTACGGCCGTTGCGGTAAGTGCCGTTTGTGCTGCCTAGATCAATTAAAAATAGATTAGCTGCTGTCGGCCGTAACATGACATGACGACGGGATACGCCTAAACTGGTCGCGCCATGTGGATTAAGATCGATCATATCTTGTCCGTCACCGCGTCCTAAGATAATTTCTCCATTGATCTTAAATGCTAATTCAACCTCTTCAGCGAGTTGGAAACGGATATACCACGTTGGTTTATTTGGATTGCTCCTCCCTACAGGGATAGTTGTATATTTTGTTTCACTCATTGGTACTCACTCCTGTGGTGGAACAGAGAGTGCATTGGAGACAGCTATGGCAACGGCCGTTGCTATTGAGGTTGCCCACTCTACATCATGCTCATTAAATTTACTGTTTAAGTTATTGACCAATTGCATTGCACCAACCGTTTTCCCGTGTGCGATTAGGGGGACGCACACTAATGAATACGTCTGGAATCCTGTTATATCATCCACTGCATGGTGATGTCGTATATCTTCAACAACATTATTGGATATAATTGGTTTGCCCGTTTCGATAACACGGCCAACAAAGCCCGCGCCTATGGGAATACGGACATTAGCTAACTCTTCAACGGCCGTTCCCACGCTGGCTAATACCGATAATTCCCCCGCTTGTTCATCCACAAGCCATATAGAGGATGCTTCGAGATTCCAATGCGTATGCACTTGGTTGATTGTCAATTGTGCGATTTCATCTAAATTTACCGTTGAAGTGATCGCATGCGTAACTTCAATCAATGTATTTAATTTATCTACTTCTATGGAGAGCGCATTATCTACCGTGTGCATGATACGCGCATTTTTCAAGGCAATAGCGGTGTAATCACTTAAAAATGAGAGAAGGAACTCATGGCGGCGGCTGAAACGGCGGATAATTGTTGTGTTAACGACACTTAAAGCTCCCAACGCCTCTCCGCCTAATTTGAGAGGAATACATAAGACAGCCCGCGCTCGATAATCACCAAATAGATGTAGCCCATCACCAGAAAATTCTGAACGGCGTATAGGTTTGCCACTGTTCATCACCTCTTCCACCAACATACCTGCTATTGACGTATGCTTCTGATATAGGGCTGGTTCTCCGTTTTCATCACTAATGTATGCACGTACTGCGCCGTCATTTCCATCAGGAATCCACATCACGCAATGCTCGCCTCCAGTGAGCTTTACCACCGCTTCCATCACCAGTTTCATGATTTTTCTGACGCTTAATAATGATGTGACCGCTTTGCCGATATTGAAAAGCGTACGCATTTCTTGCGCCTGCCGATCTAATTCTACCCGCAGTCGGCGAGATTCCTCAGCTAAAGCCTCTTTATCATGCAGCAAACGCATCTCCACCAGCGCACGACTGATCGCATCTACCACTTCATCCATCGTGAATGGTTTTATTAGATAATCTTTGGCTCCCAAGCGGAAGGCTTCAATTGCACTTAATTCTGAACCATATCCTGTCATTAAAATGACAGGAGTATTCAATGATTCTTGTGCCATCTGCTGTAATACGTCGATCCCCGTCATGCGCGGCAGGTTATAATCAAGCATGATGAGGTCGGGGTGTTGATTACGAATCAAGGACAGGCCGCTCTCCCCATCCATGGCAGAGATCGTTTCGTAACCAAAGGTGGGCAAGATATATTCCGTAAGATGAGTGATCATCTCCGTACTGTCATCTATGACCAAAATTGTTTCGCTGCTCATATATACATTCTCTTATAAGTTACTGTGTTGAAAATCAACCGATTTGTTGCACAACAACGGCCGTTACCTTATTGCATCATCGCAAAGGAATATCCTCAAAATTATAACATAAGCTACCCAATCGTGGGAAATAAGAGATAAAAATCCCGTGATATTTGGTTAACATTCCGTTAGTCCACCCCTAAACAGGACTGTATATAAAACAATTCCCCACTGTTCCTTATCCATTTGGCGAGAAGAGGTGCTTAAAGCCGTATAAATACCCCGCTTGCCCGCATATTCCTTTTGACAAAATAGAACATACGTGCTATTTTTTGTTCACTTATTAAGTAGCGAGCGGCAATCAGTACATAGAATGCTTGTGGATACGCATCTTTTATTCCGCCGCTCAAAAAGAGAGAAGAGAGGTGATAGGATGAGAAGTCAAACGATGAGTGGGTATGATGGTAATTTCAAATTGGCTATCGGCAGATTTGATGCCAAAATATCCCGTCCACTATTTGTTGCAGGTATTTTGATGCTTTCCCTGTTTGCATTTGAGATGTTTAATTTTGATACGACTCGTTTTGCCCTCAGCAGTTTGCTGGGCGACGAAAAATTTTTATGGTTTCAATGGGCAACCATTCTAGCCATTGCATTTTGCTCCATTGATTTTGCCGGCCTTGTGCGCCTGTTCACGCCCCAGAAGGGGATGGACGAGCCAAAAGAGGTGTGGTATTTGATGGGCGCGTGGCTATTAGGGGCGACGATGAATGCGGTGATGACATGGTGGGCTGTTTCGCTGACATTGCTGAACCATGATTTTGGTAATGAGGTGTTGAGCCGCGCACAATTGCTCGCTTATGTGCCGATTTTTGTGGCGGTGCTTGTTTGGTTGACGCGCATTTTGTTCATCGGTGCATTTACCATCGCTGGGGAACAGATATTTGATTTGCACGGGGAGAAGAAAGGGCAGAGTTATCAAGAAGCATCATCTGTTCATACGTCGCAATCGGCTCATGTGCCGCAAGTTGTCCGTGCGCCGCAGAGAGCGGCAATGCCTAAACGGTCAGTCCCGCAGGTGACAAAACCAATGGCAGCGCAAATGCCATCACGGCCGTTTACACGTCCATCGCAACCCGCCAGAGCAACAGCACCCGTTGCTCCCATCGAAACGATTGTCACCCAACCGAGGAAGGTTCCTTCGATGGCGGCAGGAAATGGCAGAGCGACACGGCCGTCACCCCCATCACACCACCCTGTCCGCAAAGTGCCAAAGGTGAGCAAAAAAGCATCGCGCATTCGGCAGCGACCGCCAATGCCAAACGGCCGTGTGCGGCGAACAGATTGATCGGATTATTGACAGCCAATGGGCAATTGCCTGTTGGCTGTCGTCGTTAAGAGGATTAGGGCGATTGCAACCTCCAAATCGCACTGTTAAATTCCAAATTTACACCGTTTTTGACAGCTCCGCAATTGACATAACATGTGAATTGCGGAGAATTTATACGTTATGATTGTCGTGATCGTATGTCGTGATCGTTTTCGTGATCGGTTTTTTCGATTTTCGATCACGAAAACGATCACGATTACGAATTAAGGCGAGTATGCAATCGCCCTATTAAGAGGATACACTCATGAGCGCATACCATCTACAATATGACATAATGGAGTCGCCCTTGAGCGAAGAGAACGATACCTTTTACGAATACGAGTACGCCTATGAATATGATCAGCCTGTCGCCACCGTGTATGCGGGCAATGTTATGCACCAGCGCATGATGCTGATTCTTATTACCGTTGCTTTTGTGGTTGGGATGGGTGTTTGGCTAAACGGCCGTCGCGGCACTCCCGTGATGATGAGTCAGGGGGGAAAGGAGCAGGAGCAGACGGCCGTTAAAGAGATTCCCCGTTCTAGCAATATTTCTCCCCTATTTGATAAAGCAGTCCGTTATTGGGAGCCACAAATTCTCATATGGGCAGCCCAATACAACCTTGATCCTAATATCGTCGCCACCATCATGCAGATAGAGTCATGCGGCGATCCGCAAGCGGTCTCCTCCGCTGGCGCACAAGGGTTGTTCCAAGTGATGCCCGGCCACTTTGGCGCGGGCGAAGATATGCTCGATCCAGATACAAATGCGATGCGCGGCCTTAACTATTATGCGGCTGGCCTTGAGTACCATCACGGCGATATTTATCTCAGTTTTGCGGGGTATAACGGTGGTCACGGCACAGTCACCCATACCTACGCGAGTTGGCCGAACGAGACCCAGCGATACTATTATTGGAGCAAAGGGATTTATGACGAACTTCCTTCCGGCAGCAGTCCAACATTGAATGAGTGGCTGCAAGCTGGCGGTGCGGGATTGTGTCAACAAGCGGCTGCTCGGCTGGGGATTTAATTTGGCGGGGACGGCCGTTTCTCGTTGATAATTGCCGATTTTATCGGCATTTAACTAGCAGGTGGATTTCACCTGCGTTGTACAGAATGTGGCGCAAATTGGTTAATCCGCACTTGTTGAGGTGAATTGTTTTTACAGTGGCGCGTCCAGTCGGCGTTAATCCGATGATGAGTGTGCAATCGCCCTAATCAACCCTTTCTGTTTACGTAACTTCTCAAAAAGTTGGGGGCAAGACTTGACAAATTTTCCTAACGGCCGTCAGTCCCAATTCATTATTAAAGATGATTGTGCTAAAATCAGCCGTGCTGTATGAATTTTGAATAACTACTCAGCCCTGTGGCCGAGTCGTTATAGTATGACAAATAAAAAGCAGGGTAAATGATTGATATGTACAAAACGCCCTCCTTTCCCCATTTGTTGTACCCTTTTGGAGAAACTATGTCAGAAAATTACGATCTTGTTGTATTGGGGGCCGGGCCGGGCGGCTACGTGGCTGCGATTCGCGCAGCACAATTAGGGCTAAACTGTGCCATCATCGAAAAAGAGTATTGGGGCGGCGTTTGTTTGAATGTCGGCTGCATTCCCTCAAAATCATTATTGAAAAATGCAGAAGTGGCGCACACATTGCAGCACCGCGCCCGCGAATTTGGGTTCAAATTTGATAATTTGACGCTCGATTACGGCAAAGCGTTTAAACGCAGCCGTCAAGTTTCAAGCCGATTAGTCAAAGGCATCGGCTTTTTGATGAAGAAGAACAATATCGCGGTGTACGAAGGAAATGGTAAATTGCTGGGCGAGAATCAGATTGAAGTGGCGTTGAACAGTGGCGAAACGGCCGTTCTTACCGCCAAAAATACCATCATCGCCACTGGCGCACGACCACGCGCCCTGCCCGGCGCACCATTCGATGGCGAACGCATCATCTCTTATAAAGATGCCGTTCTCTCCAAAGACCTGCCCAAAAAGCTGATCATCATCGGCGGCGGCGTAATCGGGGTCGAATTTGCGTATATGTGGGCAAATTATGGCGTAGAAATCACCATTATCGAGATGATGCCCCATCTACTGCCCAACGAAGACCCCGCTGTGAGCCAACTATTAGAGAAAGCGTATAAAAAATTGAAGGTGAAGCTGCTGTTGAAAACGGCCGTTTCCCAGATCACCCCCACCGATGACGGCGTGACCGTTTCTCTGCCCGATGGCAGCACGCTAGAAGCGGATAAAGTGATGGTCGCCATCAACTTCCAGCCCAATATCGAAAATATCGGTTTAGAAGCGGCGGGCGTACAGCTTACCGAGCGCGGCAATATCGCCATTGACGATCAGATGCGTACCAATGTCGATAACATTTACGCCATCGGCGACGTGGCAACCAACTTCCGTTTAGCACATATCGCTTCGGCGATGGGCATTGCGGCCGCTGAAACAATCGCTGGCGAAGAGACCAAACCGATTGAGTATCTGATGATGCCGCGTGCGACCTACTGCGTGCCGCAAGTTGCCAGCTTTGGCTATACCGAAGCCGCCGCCAAAGAGGCTGGCTATGAAGTCAATGTTGGTTCATTCAATTTCCAAGCGAACGGAAAAGCGTTAGGTTTGGGCGAGCGGGATGGGTTCATCAAAATCATTTCCGAAGCCAAGTATGGCGAAATTTTGGGCGCGTCGATGATCGGCCCTGATGTGACGGAACTGCTGCCAGAGTTGACATTGGCACGGAATGCAGAGTTGACGGCCGTTGAAATCGCCCGCAACGTCCATGCCCATCCCACCCTTAGCGAGGCGTTGATGGAAGCGGCACACGCAGTTGAAGGACACGCCATTCACGCATAAAGGAACAGGATAGCGCAGCCGTCGATTAAAGTCGGCGGCTGAATGTAACATCAACGCGCTTCGGCGTGTTTTCTATATCAGACAACTTCTCCAAGAAGTTGAACGTTTTTTTACATTCTTGATATGATTCATTTTACGCAAGATGATCTTTACACTTTGAGGGCGGGCACAAGGCTATGTCCCTACAATTTCCTCCTGTAGGGGCGACCTTTGTGGTCGCCCAATCGCACAATAACTGTAAAGATGATTCACCCTAATTTGAACCATGTCACATTCTTTAACGAATACAGACGAGGTACATATGAAAATAGGCATGGTGACGGCTTGTTATAAACCTGTTATCAATGGTGTGACTCGTATGGTTTCACTTTATAAAGAGAAGTTGGAAGCACGCGGGCACGAGGTAACTATTTTTACATTGGGCGATCCAGACCCTGCTGGTGAGGAGGATAATGTCGTCCGCTCGCCGGGCATAGCGGTTGGCAGCGAAGGGTATTATGCGGCAATGGGATACACAGTCGCCGCCCAAAAATTATTAAGTCAGATGGACATCATCCATTGCCACCATCTGTTTATGAGTGTCGATTTGGCACATCGGTATGCCGGCTGCCCCATCGTTTACACTAATCACACCCGATACGATTTGTACACGGGCAACTTCATCCCCATCGCCCAAAAAACGGGGGATGCGATTATGCAGCAAATATGGCCTGAGTATACCGATTTGGCCGATGTCATCGTCACCCCGTCGGCCGCTGTGCGTGATGTGATGCTTGGGTTTGGGGTTAGACGGCCGATTGAGGTGATTGGAAACGGGGTTGACCTTCAACCGTTCCTTTTCCCATCCACCCCCAAAACGAAGGCGGAATTGGGTGTGCCAGAAACGGCCGTCCTGCTCATTTACGTCGGTCGGCTCGCTATCGAAAAGAATGTGGAGACTTTACTGCGGCAAACGGCCGTTGCCCGCAACATCATCCCCAATATCCATCTCGTCCTCATTGGTGAAGGAAAATTACGAGCTAAGTTAGAACAGCTTTCTATTGAATTAGGTATGGGAGACAGCACCCATTTTCTTGGCCGCATTCCCTACGAAAAGATTGGCAATTACCTCGCCGCCGCCGATATATTCAGCACCGCCTCCGTCACTGAGGTGCATCCGCTGACGGTGATGGAAGCGATGGCCTCTGGCTTGCCCGTGGCCGCCACGCTCTCGCCGGGTATTGAAGGCACGGTTAAAGCAGGGGTGACAGGCTATCTCGTCCCCGATCCGACCGCAGGATTAGCGGCAGCTATCGTCGGTTTGGCGGTTGATGCCGATCATTTACGCGAAATGGGCGCGGCCGCACAAGAGGCAAGCTATCATTTTGACATCAACAATACGGTCAAGCGCACGCTGGAACTGTATGAACGATTGCGACGAGAACGGCCGGACTTGACGCGCGCGAAGGTACACGGCCGTTGGCGGCGCACCAGCGAGAAGTTTGAACCATTGGTCCAGCAGTTAGACAAATTGATCCGTCCCATCAAAGAGAGCCGAATGAAAGCAAATGGACAGGCGTAAGCAGTTAGGCGCGTGGGGCGAATCGCTCGCCGCCGATCATTTGCAAGCGAATGGATATGATATCGTCGCCCGTAATTGGCGTTGTCAGCAGGGCGAGATTGATTTGGTGGCAAGACGGGATGGCGATTACATCTTTGTGGAAGTCAAAACCCGTCGCGGGCGGAGGATGGGAACGCCAGAAGAGGCTCTTACACCGTATAAAGCGAAAAAACTGCTGAAATTGGGCGCGTTGTACCTCGCTGAACAGGAGTTAGATGTCGGCTGGCAGATTGATCTTGTGGCAGTTGAACTGGATAAAGCGGGGAAATTACTGCGTTGCGAACATATTCCCAATGCTGTTTTGGGCTGGTAGACGGCTTACGCTTTCCAGACCTGACAGGGTTCTTAATAGCAGAAACCTGCCAGGTCTGGGTTCTTGCTTTTAATCTAAGTCGAACTCGCCAACGAGCTGCATGACCCATTCGGTAACGCGATCATCGGTCAATTCGTCTTGATTATCTTCATCAAGGGCTAAACCGAGCCAACGGCCGTTTTCCACGCCGCGTGACGTGTAGAAATCATAGCTGTCATCCACATCGCGGGAACCGACTAATTCAGCACCCAATTCGCGGAATTTTGTTCCCAAAATGCCGATGGCATCACAATAGTTGTCGCCATATCCAAATTGGTCGCCTACGCCGAAGAGAGCCACTTTTTTGCCGCTGAAATCGAGATCGTCAAGCTCTTCATAGGCAATGTCCCAATCGTCTTGCAGTTCGCCAACGTTCCATGTTGAGCTGCCGATGATCAGATAATCGAACGCCATTAAATCACTGGCTTCGGCATCACCAATATCGGTGAGGCTGATTTCAAACCCTGCATCTTCAAATTTTTCCACAACGATGTCAGCTACGGTAGCTGTATTATCTGTGGTTGAACCGAAAAACAATCCTATTTTTGTCATAATGATAAACACTCCTTTGTGTTAATTTTGTATCGTCTTTGAGGTTTTTTTAACGATACCTTTGCAATAAAATTTAGGATATGAGCTGTTGCGTATACCCTATTTCCGCCCGAAATTCTCTGTCCTCAAACGGGGCAGAGGGAATTGAACGCGGTTACTTTGTCTAAGATGCGTTGCCTGCCGTTTGATAGGCGAATGAACGTATCTTTTGTAAATGACCATCAGCGTCGGCGGACTGCGATGGTTTGCTGGTGAAGGAAACGGCCGTCTACTCTCGCCCCAACTCTTAGCCGCATTCGCGTACCTGCCGCAAAACGCAACGATTGTTTCATCATTAACGGGCGTGCCTTCGCCATGATTTGCATATTTTACCTTATTAAACTCATCTATAAAAGCAATATCCAATAAGAGAAGCGTACTGTTATAAATAGAATGCGGATAGGGCGGATTTTGCAAATGAATGCAGATAAGGCCATTCATGAAAAATAATTACACGTTTGTCATTCCCGCCCCCATCCCCACTTTCGTGAGGACAGGGGCGGGAATGACAATCAAAATTTTGGGTGATTTAAATTTAGAAATGGCCTAAGAAAAACGGCGTGTATCGATTTTCGCAAACTTAGGGGCGAGGATTTATTTAACTACCAAAGTTATGGGACTTTTTAGATAACTTCTTAATATTTCGAGGTGAGTACAACAAATTAAGAAAGGAACAAATTGCGTCAGTCGAGTCAATCTGTTCTTTTCCAAATCTACTGTACTCATGTCCCCAATTTTTTGAGAAGATACCAAAGTATCTTCTCAAAAAATTGGAGACATGACTTGAAAATTTCATCAGCACTTTGTTTTACACGAGTATCATTAGGAAAATTTGTCAAGTCTCCCCAGAATACTGAGAAGATACATACTTTGCTTCTTTGTGGTGAAATAATTGATAGGCTGAGTAGTTACAAACCGCCTTACGATCATTCCGAACCCCCAGCGGGGTGAGGAATTTTGCCCGTACTTGTGCGAAGATTTCTCCCTCTAGCCGAAATGAGATGGGTGGCAATGATGAAAACAGGGATTTTTGAAAATTTAAGGAAGATTTAACATTCCTTAACACAAAGCACATGAAAACGGCCGTTAATTCCTCTATCATCCTCATCAAGTTAAACGCACGACAACACGAGGTGATTGATAATGACAGACAAGATGCACACACACGACTTTTACGCGATGGGCTGCCATATGGCGGTCTGGCTGGAGCATGAAGATATGCAAACGGCCGTTCATGCGTTCAGCGAAGTCGAATCCATCTTCACCGATGCAGAAAAGATGATGTCTCGCTTTGCGGCGGACAGCGAGTGAACGCCCGCGCTGGCGAATGGGTGCAACTGTCGCCCGATTTATGGGCAGTGGTGCATCAAGCGGTGCAGATGGCGGCCGAGACGGGTGGCTTGTTTGACCCGACGCTGCTTAATGCGTTGGAAGCGGCGGGATATGGGCAGACATTTACGGCAATTACGGAGCAAACGGCCGTTTACACCCAGACGCAACCAGAAAACGGCCGTTTTCAAGAGATTGCATTCGACGACAGCAACCGCGCCATCAAATTACCGCGCGGCGTGCGGCTCGATTTGGGCGGCATTGGCAAAGGGTACACCGCTGAACAAGCGGTCGCTTATCTCAACATGCTGGGGCCGTGTTTGGTGGATGCTGGCGGCGATCTTGTTGCTGGCACAGCCCCGCGACTGCTTCCCGGCTGGCCTGTCGGCTCGCCGCCCTCGTCGCTGGGCTGGAAGAGGGCAGCGATTGGATGACCGCGCAAACGATGGCCGCCGCCTTCATCAATCAAGATGGAGAAGTTGCCCTCACACAAACCCTCGCCCCGCAAGTGCAGTGGGAACGGGCGGCGGCATAATCTGGCTTATACCAGCGTGGAGATTTCTCCCTCTGGCCGAAATGACACCTGAATAGACACCTGTATCATTATCATTTGGGTGTGTTTCAAATGAGTTGAGCCAAAGTGATTGTCACGGGGCGAACGGACTTGGTTTACCCAAAACTTTGTGCCCCGTGACTGTCACTTCTACTGAAATGAAACACACCCTTATCATTTTACTGGAGCGTGGGTTTTATGATGTACAATGGTGCAATCAATAGATAAAATCCGCGTTCCATATATTTTAATCAGACAAAGGATGGTTCAATGACCCACCCACACAACAAACAAGGAGTTTCAAACACAGAATGAAGAAAATAATTGGTTACGTCGTACTTGGAAGCATCATCTTATTTGGATTGATTCAACTCGTCCCCTACGGACGCAATCACACCAATCCACCCATCATTGCCGAGCCAGAATGGGACAGCCCGGCCACCCGTGATTTGGTCGTCCGCGCCTGCTATGATTGCCATAGCAACGAGACGGTATGGCCGTCCTATTCCAATGTCGCCCCGATTTCGTGGCTGGTGCAAAACCATACCGATGAAGGACGCGGAAAGCTGAATTTCTCAGAATGGGGTACACGGCGATACGAAGTAGATGAGTTGGCGGAGACGGTAGCTAATGGCAGTATGCCGCCATTCGGATACACACCGATGCACCCAACGGCCGATTTAACCCCTGCTGAAAAGCAACAGCTTATTGATGGATTCAACGCCACTTTCCGTTAGGGAGTGGAGATTAAGAGAGTGGAGATTGTTCGCAATCTCCACTCTCTTTCCCATAAACCGATATGAAAACGACGATCTTGCTGATTGATGATGATTATTTAATCACTGAACCGTTGTCGCGTTCCTTGCGGCAACAAAATTATGAGGTGCTGGTGGCAAACAACGGCCGTTTAGGATTAGAAACCGCCCTCAGCCAACAGCCCGACATCGTGATACTCGACATTATGATGCCAGAGATGGACGGCTGGGAAGTGTGCCGCCAATTGCGCCAGCAAAGCGGTGTGCCAATTTTGATGCTGACCGCGCTCGGCGAAGAGATTGACCGCATTTTGGGGCTGGAATTGGGCGCGGATGATTATTTGACCAAACCATTCAGCACGCGCGAACTGTTGGCGCGTATCAAGGCGATGTTACGGCGGGTTGCGCTCGATCAAGCCGTCCCCGTCGCCAAAACGATCAACAGTGGTGATATTGTGATGACGGTGGAAGCGCGGCAGGTGACGAAAGGAAAACGGCCGTTAACCCTGCGCTACAAAGAGTTTGAACTGCTCTACCTGCTGATGAGCAATGCGGGGCAAATCGTCAGCCGCGCTGATATTTTTGACAAAGTGTGGGGGACGGATTGGCTGGGCGACACGCGCACGCTCGATGTTCACATCCGCTGGCTGCGCGAAAAGATCGAAGACAATCCCAGCCAACCGACCTACATTCAAACCGTGCGCGGTGTCGGCTACCAATTCGCCGCCTAAGAAATGGGGAGTGTTGTGTTTACATCGTTGCGTTCACGTTTAATTGGAGTGTATGTCGGGCTGGTCGTCATCGGCTTTGGCGGCTTGACGCTGTTAGCTGGGCGGCAAATCGCCGTCAGTGCGTATGATGATTTTGGCTCCAGCCTGCACATTCACGCGCTGTTGCTGGCTTCTCGTTTGGGCGAACCGCTCGAAAAATCACCAGAAACGGCCGTTCCGCTCATGCAAGATTTAGCCGACCAATTAGACGGACAAGTCGCCATCTTTGACCCCGCAGGCAATTTCGTATTCAGTTCAGACTTCAATCCAGTTGATTTGGTGAGTACCAACAGTTACATCATCAAAGAAAATTATGACGGGGTTAAAACCATCTATGTCTCCACGCCGATCACCAATGAAGAGAGCGAAATCGGTGGATATGTGCAGATTGGTGTGCCTGCATCGGTGCCGCAAACGGCCGTTACCCAGCGATGGATCGCGCTTGGCATCGGTTTCCTCCTTTTTTCGTTACTCGGTTTCGGCGTGAGTTTGTGGCTGTTGACCACATTGACCAAACCATTGGCACGATTGGAGCAAACTGCCCTCAAAATGGCCGACGGCGATCTGTCACAGCGGGTTGCGCCGCTACCCAACGACGAAATCGGGCATGTGGGCGCGGCGTTCAACACGATGGCCGCCCGCGTGGAAGCGATTGTCACCGAACAGCGTGCTTTTGCTGGCAATGCGTCGCACGAACTGCGTACCCCGTTGACCACCATCCGCCTGCGGACGGAGTGGCTGCAATCGGGACAGTTGGACGCGCAGACCAGCCAGCAGTACATCGCCGAAATCGACAGTGAGGCGCGGCGCATGAGCCGTCTGGTCGCTGATTTGCTATTGTTGTCACGGCTGGATGTGGGGGACGAACGGCTGGACATCGGCCGTTTATGGTTGGTTTTGGAGCGCGAATATGAGAAAACGGCCGTTTCCAAACAAATCACCCTCACCATCCACCCCCCATCCGCCCCTCTGCCTCCCATCCGCGCCAACCTAAATCACGCTCAAGTTGTCTTTCGC
>WFSA01000221.1 GCA_015486215.1 Anaerolineae bacterium
CCTAATGATACTGTAACATCTCAATAAATTGGGGCAAAGACTTGACAGGTTTCATAAGAGTCTCGCGTTTTACACGAGAGTATTATAGAAAACCTGTCAAGTCTCCCCGAAATTTTGAGAAGATACATGATACTCGTGTAAAATAAAGTGCTGATGAAATTTATCAAGTCTTGCCCACGATTTGTTGAGAAGATACAAATTTACACTGACGCAATTTATTCCTTCCTTAATCTGTTGTACTCTCCCCGAAATATTGAGAAGGTACATACCATTCATAATTCGTAACTACTCAGCCATTATCCAAATTAACCACCAAGATATGAAGAACACGAAGTTTTTTAAGATTTTCTTTGTGATCTTTGCTTCTTTGTGATGAAATAATTGATAAGGAATGAGCCTTAAATAACTTACCCATTTAACTTTGGAGTTTTACCCTCACCCCAACCCTCTCCCAAAAGGAGAGGGAGCAAGTTCCCTCCCCCTTCGGGGGAGGGTTAGGGTGGGGGACGACAAAACTCAAATATCGGCAAAACGGGTAAGTTAATAAAGTCTTATTCCTAAGCTGAGTAGTTACCATAATTCTCGATAAAAACAGGTGCGATTGCCCGTATGACAAGCAGGGCCGGCCGGCCGCACTTTTAATAAAATAACATCCTGATCACAATCAATCCGCATCTCTACCACCTGCTGCGTATTGCCCGATGTCGCTCCCTTATGCCACAATTCCTGACGACTGCGTGACCAATAATGCGCTTCGCCGCTCTCCCGCGTCATCCGCAGTGCCTCCGCATCCATCCACGCCATCATCAATATCTCCAGCGTATCCGCATCTTGGGCGATGGCTGGAATTAAGCCGTCGGTGTTCCAGCAGAGCGGCGGAATTGGCACGTCGCTGCTTCGCCGCTCCGCCGCCTCGCTTCTTATCGGTAGCCCTTTCTCTAAGAGATATTGCTTTAAAGTGCGGATTTCTAACTCTTTATAATGGAATAGGCTGGCGGCTAGGGCGGCGGATGCTTTGCCGGCGGTCAACGCTTCGTGGAAATGTTCCATCGTGCCTGCGCCGCCAGAGGCGATGACGGGGATATTGACCGCTTCGGCCACTGCACGGGTGAAGGGGATGTCGTAGCCCGCTTTTGTGCCATCACCGTCCATGCTGGTGAGCATGATTTCACCTGCGCCGCGTGCTTCGGCCTCTTTTGCCCACTCGACGGCATCTATCCCTGTCGGTGTGCGGCCGCCGCGCACATACACTTCCCATTTCATATGCGGTTTGTCGGGATGGGGCTGCGTGACGCGACGGCCGTCTATCGCCACAACCACCGCCTGATTCCCTACAATCCTAGCCGATTCAGTGATCAACTCAGGGCGGCGAACGGCCGCTGAATTCATCGCCACCTTATCAGCGCCAGCACGAAGAATAGCGGTCACATCCTCAACCGTCCTAATCCCGCCGCCAATGGTGAACGGGATAAACACCTGATCGGCAACCTTCTGCGCCAACTCCACCACCATCGCCCGATCGTCAGAGGTGGCGGTAATGTCTAAAAAGATAAGCTCATCCGCCCCCGCTTGATCATACACTTTGGCTTGTTCCACTGGGTCGCCCGCATCACGCAAATCTACAAAGTTGATGCCTTTAACCACACGGCCGTTTTTAATATCTAAACATGGAATAATTCGTTTCGCTAACATAATTTAAGGGTTGCAAACTTGCCATTTGCAAACTTGCACACTTGCCTGCTTGCCCGCTCACACACTCGCTGCTCGCATCGCTTCTTTCAAATCTACTTTTCCATCATATAACGCACGTCCGATGATGATGCCTTCAATGCCGACGGCCGTTTTTGCCCGCCGCACATCATCCAAACTGGCGACACCGCCCGAGACCACAATGTCCAAGCCCGTCTCCTGTGCCAATTTGCTGGATGAGGCGACATTGGCCCCCGCTAGCACCCCGTCACGGGAGATGTCGGTATGATTGATCGTTCGCACACCGATGGCGGCCATCTGTTTGCCTAATTCTGTCGGCGAAACGGCCGTATCCGTCATCCAACCGCGCGTTTTCACACGGCCATCTCGCGCGTCAATGCCAACAACAATACGTTCCGTCCCGAATTCGATCACCGCTTGGGCGATCAGTTCAGGCTGTTCGATAGCGATAGTGCCAAAGATGACACGCATTACCCCCGCCTTCAACGCTCGCTCCACATCGGCCAGCGTGCGAATGCCGCCGCCAAATTGAACCAGCGACTCCGTTGTCAGCGATGGCAATACCGCCCAATTCGCCTTGCCCGCCTCGTCAAATGCGCCATCAAGATTGATGACATGCAGCCATTTCGCCCCCGCATCGCGCCACTGTTCAGCCACAGCGGCTGGATCATGCCCAAACACCGTCTGCTGATCAGGATCGCCATACTTCAAACGAACAACCGCCCCTTTTCGTAAATCAATTGCTGGATATATATTCATAAGTCATGTTTGCATGCGGGCATGCGGCAAATACAGCTTGCACACTTGCCTGCTTGCATTGCCCCTATTCCCCAAAATTCCGTAGCATCCGCAACCCCGTCGCTTGGCTTTTTTCGGGATGGAATTGCAGACCGTAAATGTTTTTATGGCCGACGATGGAGACAAACGGCCGTTCATACTCCGTCTCGGCGATGATCATGGCTGGATCATCAGGTTGACAATGGTAGGAATGGACGAAATAGGTGTAACGGCCGTTATCAAGCCCCGCCGTCACCTTACTTTCGCGCACAAATTCCAACTGATTCCAGCCCATATGAGGAATCGGTAGATCAATGTCAGCAAAGCGGACGACACGGCCGGGTAGAATGCCTAACCCTTCGTGCAGACCATCTTCCTCACCCCAATCGAATAAAAGCTGCATTCCCAGACAGATGCCCATCAACGGCACGCCATCCTTCGCCGCTGCTTGAATCGGCTCGACCAATCCGTGCTGTCGCAGCCCGTCCATCCCTGCCGCAAACGCGCCTACGCCGGGCAAAAACAGCTTTTCGGCGCTGGCAATCCCATCTGGCGTGCCGACCAGCGTCGTCGGTATCTCCAAATGCTCAAATGCCTTCACCACCGATCTGATATTGCTTAGACCGTAATCAATAATACTTATCATACCTTTCTCCATTTTTTATCCACAGGTGCCGCTGATTACGTGAAAATCTGAGACGACCCAGCGGGGGTGTCTCTACCTGCAATTTTGCGTCCTATCCTCAACCTGCACCAATCTTCCGCAATTCAGCGATGACGGCATCCGTGTCCTGCGGCTTGCCGATGCTTATGCGGATGTAATTTTGCAGCAGCGGGGTATCAAAATAGCGCACCAAAATGCCCGCTTCTGCCAGCCGCACTTTCAACCACTTTGCCTCCATCCCTTCCACTCCGCAAAGGATAAAATTGCCGGCCGATGGAGTCGGTTTCAAGAATAAAATCGTCTCCAGCAAGCCGAGCAGCCGCGCCCGCTCCATCTTCAATCGCTCTACATTTGCCCAGAGCCATTCCAAATCAGCCAGCGAGGCCAATGCTGCTTGCTGTGCGGCAACATTGACATTATACGGCTGTTTGATCTTCCATAATTGCTCAATCAACCAGAGCGGGAACGCGCCGTATCCGACACGCAATCCCGCCAGCCCAGCCCATTTGCTGAACGTCCGCAAAACGATCAAGTTTTCACGCTCCGTCACCCATTCGATATGCCCATCCGCCGCCGCAAATTCGATATACGCCTCGTCCAGCACCACCAGCAGCGGCAGTGCCAATAATTGGCGCAATTCGTCATCACTGATCAAATTGCCGCTCGGATTATTGGGCGAGCAGAGGAAAAGGATTTTTGCACGCGGGTTTTTTGCCGCCAGCGTGATCGCCTCAATATCGAGTGAAAAGTCAGGCCGACGGGCGATATTTTGGGCTGTGCCTGCGTTGACTTCGGCGCTGAATGGATACATGCCAAAGGTGGGCGGGCAGTTCAGCACGATGTCATCCACCTCTAAGATCGCCCGCAAAATGAGGTCTATCAACTCATCCGCGCCCGCGCCTGCGAGCAAGTATGGGGGGGCGACGGCCGTAAATTCCGCCAATGCCTCCCTCAACCTGCGGCTTTCAGGGTCGGGATAGATATTGTAAGCGACGCTGTTGGCAACGGCCGTTATCGCTTTTGGCGACAACCCATACGGGTTCTCGTTCGCGTCCACCTTCACGATCTCCGCTGGCTTGCGCCCCAATTGGGTCGCCAACACATCAAAGGGAACGATGGGCGTATACGGTGTCAACGCTCCAATATGCGGACGAGACAAATTGTACACCGATTGAACAGATGGACGCTGATTATCACCCCGCCCATCTGTGTTCATCTGTGCAATCCGTGTCCCATCGCCCGCGCGGAATTTGGCCGCTTGTGCGTGACCGTCCAGCCCTTCGGCGGTCGCAATTTTGGCCGCGATGGGGCTGAGTTCGGCCGAAGTCGCATCATCAAGCTGGATGATGCTGGTGAGGCGCACAAAATCAAGGCAGTTGAGCGGCGAGGCGAAGCGTGCCGTGCCGCTGGTCGGCATGATATGACTGGGGCCGGCGGCGTAATCGCCCAGCACCTCAAACGAGCGTTCGCCCAAGAAAAGGCCGCCCGCATGGGTGATTTTTTCCTGCCAATACTCCATATTTTCGACTGCCAAACACATATGTTCGGGGGCAAATTCATCTGCCAGCGCGACCGCTTCGGCAATGTCGGCCGTGATAATCGCCCCGCCTTGATCGGCCAATGAGGAAGCGATAATTCCCGCTCGATCCCGATCTTCCAGCTGGCGGCCAACTTCAATCTGCACCGCTTCGGCCAGTCTGCGTGACGGGGTGAACAGGAGTGCTGTCGCCAGCAGATCGTGTTCGGCTTGTGCCAATAAATCGGCGGCAACCCACGCTGGGTCGGCGCTGTCATCGGCGATAACGACAGTTTCTGTCGGCCCAAACAATCCGTCCAGCCCCACCTGCCCAAATAACTCTTTTTTGGCAAGGGTGACAAAGATATTGCCCGCCCCAGCAACCTTATCCACGCGCGGAATCGTCTCTGTGCCGAGTGCCATCGCCGCAATCGCCTGCGCCCCGCCAATGCGAACCATCTGGGTGATGCCAGCGATATGGGCGGCGGCTAAAATGATGTCGGGGACGCGGCCATCAGGCTGTCCGGGCGGCGTGGCAATGATGATTTCAGGCACACCAGCAACTTGGGCGGGAATGGCAGTCATCAACAGGGAGGATGGCAGCGGCGCACTGCCGCCGGGGACGTACACCCCCACCCGCGATAATGGGGTCATCTTCTGCCCCAGTTTGCCGCCGAGCGCGTCGGTCGTCCATGAGGGGAGCGGCTGATGGCTATGAAAAGCGCGGATGCGTCCAGCCGAAAAGCGCATCGCTTCCAATAGATCGGGGGCGATCCGCGCCGCGCCAGCCGTCATCTCTTCAATCGAGACGAAGGGGTTATCCATCTCTATCCCGTCTATCGTCGCTGTCCAATGGCGAACGGCCGTGTCTCCCCGTTTCTGAACATCTTTCACAATGCGCTGGACGGCGGCAACGGCCGTCAGCGGCTCGCCAAAAAAACGAATCATCCCCGCCTGCATCGAATCGGGCAGCGTCGGCGGCTCTAAATTACGTTGCAGGATACTCTTTTTTGCATCAATTGTATTATAAATTTTTAACATACTATCCCTTTAGAACGCAGATAAAACAGATTTTTAAGCTATGTTCGTAACATCTCAATAAATTGGGGCAAAGACTTGACAGGTTTCATAAGAGTCTCGCGTTTTACACGAGAGTATTATAGAAAATCTGTCAAGTCTCCCCGAAATTTTGAGAAGATACCTATGTTCCCTTGAAAGACCCAAATGAAGCAGATCGATTTTCGGGGTCAAAATCCGTCCCGCCCGCATCCCCCATTCATTATTCATTATTCATTATTCGCAACAGGTCTCTGTATCTGGCCGGCTCTTCTTCAAAAATGTAGGTCACGGGGGTGACGATTACGCCGCTGCCGCCAATTTGGCGCAGTTCGGCAATCGCGTTGGTCAATGTCGTTTTGGGCATCGCAATGCTGACCGAGAACCAGCCGTTTCCATCTGCGTTTGGATTAAAAATAGGGGCGATGGTCGGCCCTTGCAGACCGCTGAGCAGCGGCATATCGGCCATCTTTTGGGCGATGGAGCGTCCGCTCTTGCCGCGCATATTGGCGATGACAAGGTAATGATCCCGCCCGCGCAAATGTGCCTCAAAGAATTCGATCAAATCGTGGGCAAGCGACAACACGTCTGGACGCGTCTGCAAAGCGGCACGATTGGCAACCAATGCGCCTTGTGAATGGAGAATATCACCGTCGGCTAACGGCCGTAACCGATTCGCCCGCAATGTCGTCCCTGTCGAGACAAGATCGGAGATAAAGTCGGCGTACCCAATCGCAGGGGCAACTTCTAATGTGCCAGAGGATTCGATCAATGTTGTCGGCGCGATATGATGTTGTTCTAGGAAATCGGCCGTTAGTTTTGGGTACTTGGTCGCTATACGCAATCCATTTGACGGACCAGCAAGCAACTTCTGTTTGGCCGCCAAATCAGCCACCGTTCGGATGTCCCGCCATTCAGAAGGGACGGCGAGGCCAAGATAACATTTGCCAAAGCCTAAGCTGTCATGGATGGTGATAATTTCGGAACGGCCGTACGCTTTTTCAGCGACCAAATCCAATCCCGTAATACCAAAATCGAGGCTGCCTTCACGCACGCCAACCACAATGTCACTGGGACGCTGAAAGATGACACGCACATTGGGCAATGCGGAAATAGTCGCCTGATATTGGCGCGGGTTTGGTTTTTCTACAATAAGGCCGCACGCTTTCAAAAAGTCAATGCTCTCTTTCTGCATGCGCCCTTTGGACGGAAGGGCAAAACGGATTTCTTTATTCATAATTTAAGGATTGCAGGGGTGCATGTTTGCAAAAGTTCTCCATATACAAAAAAAAGCCCTTCGATCTATTGACCGAAGGGCTTTGATAACGATTAAATTTCAGCAGGTGTCGTCAACTCATCTTCGGCTAGATGGGGCAAAAATGATGGTGACGATGGTGTGCTAAAATAAGTATAGATTTCATAACGCGATCATTATAACAAACTGAATTAGAATGGCAAACTGGCAAAATACCCCCTTCCATCCAAATCACACGGCATATTTAATCACATACTTCGTATCTTCTCAGTATTCTGGGGAGACTTGACAAATTTTCCTAATGGTACTCGTGTAAAATAAAGTGCTGATGAAATTTATCAAGTCTTGTCCACGATTTATTGAGAAGATACCATACTTCTATTCATTATGGGTGTGTTTCATTTCAGTAGAAGTGACAGTCACGGGGCACAAAGTTTTGGGTAAACCAAGTCCGTTCGCCCCGTGACAATCACTTTGGCTCAACTCATTTGAAACACACCCATTCATTATGCTTTATACTGTGTTATGTACAACTTAATAGGACGCGGATGGAACGGATAAACGCAGATAAAATAAAAAATCCGCGTTCATCTGCGTTTATCCGCCCCATCCGCGTTCCATTTACAAGGCTAAGGGAAGGTTCGTTTTTAACTTTGGAGTTTAGGCTCGTAGTAAC
>WFSA01000222.1 GCA_015486215.1 Anaerolineae bacterium
ATACCTATCTGATGGGAGTTGCGGGAATTCTGATTCCCGCAACAAATAAGATACAAAGACTTCCGCCAGCGTGTACTAGGGCGATTGCAGCTTCGCCTTAATTCGTGATCGTTTTCGTGATCGAAAATCGAAAAAACCGATCACGAAAACGATCACGACATACGATCACGACAATCATAACGCATAAATTCTCCGCAATTCACATGTTATGTCAATTGCGGAGCTGCTAAAAACGGTGTAAATTTGGAATTTAACAGTGCGATTTGGAGGTTGCAATCGCCCTATAGGCCAAGCAGTACTAGGGCGATTGCAACCTCGTCTTTTAGGCCATTCATGAAAAACAATTACACGTTTGTCATTCCCCGCCTTCGCGGAGCCTGCCCTCATAAAGATGGGGGAATGACAACTTTGGTAGTTAAATAAATCCTCGTTCCTTATCTGTGTTCATCTGTGCAATCAGTGTCCAATTTTAACGGGTGCGCTCGCCGTTAATTCGCCTATTGGCTGTTAATTGTTTAGAATCCCTTTATGTCCATTGAACAATTTTGGCAAGAGTTGCAAACGGCCGTTACCCTCACCGAATACACCCCCCATCGGCGGGAGAATATCGTCACAGCCCGCATCGAGACCGAAGATAAGCCGTATTACATCCTCAAACAGCCCGACTTTTACAATTAT
The DNA here is from genome assembly GCA_015486215.1 of Anaerolineae bacterium. Classification (GTDB taxonomy): domain Bacteria; phylum Chloroflexota; class Anaerolineae; order Promineifilales; family Promineifilaceae; genus S016-13. Next base: position 679 of record WFSA01000222.1, read on the forward strand.
TTGCGCCTGAGCGAAGAAGATTACGCCTTGTGGTGGCAGATGAACGGCCGTACCTCCATCAAAGCCCTCCTTTTTTATCACCTCAAACGGTTTAAGAGTCTGCCAATCGGCCGTTTTACCGAATTTGTCGAAGCATTACGCCAAGAGCATTTTTTACAAGAGACCCCCGTCAATCTATACGACCAAATTGAGCGTGAATTAGAAGCGCGTCGCCCAGCCAACCGCGGACGGCGGCTGCTCAACGGCTTTTTAGAGACAAAAGTAGAGATTGATTCATTAGACACGTTTTTCACCACCCTGTACCGCCGTTTACGATGGATTTTTTCGCCAATAGCGCAAGTCACCTTGCTGGCGTTGATCGTGGTGGGGGCGGTGCTGTTCGGGGCGATCTACCAGCGTCAAGCGTTTACCCTGCTGGGGGGTAGTTCGTGGAATGTCCTCACTTTATTGCTCGCCAATCTTACCGTGATTGGGGTGCATGAGATGGCGCATGGATTGACGGTCAAGCAGTACGGCCGTGAACTGAATCGCGGCGGGTTTTTGCTCTATTGGGGGATGCCCGCCTTTTATGTGGACACCCGCGACATGTGGCTCTCTCCCCGCCGTGAACGGATCGCCGTCTCGTGGTCGGGGCCGCATTCCGGCCTTATCATCGGCGGAGTGATGGGAGTGCTGTTGACGGCCGTTCTCGTCTATCCCCTCCCCTCCATCCTGGCGACATTCCTCTACCAGCTCGGCCTCATCGCCTACCTCACCGTCTTTGTCAATCTCAATCCATTGCTGGAATTAGACGGCTATTTCATCCTGATGGATTGGTTGGAAATGCCCAATTTGCGTGCCCGCGCCATCCATTTTTGGCGCGAGCAGGTATGGGGCAAAATAAAAACCGCCTACACAGAGAAAACATGGCCGATACAGCCCGCCAATCTGCCCCGCGATGAACAGATTTTCTTCGTCTATGGCGGCTTGACGCTCATTTACTCCTCTTATGCGCTCACCCTCGCCTTCAACTTTTGGAGCGACCGTCTCCTGCCTTTTGTGAATATGCTCTGGCAAAGCGGTATTTATGGGCAGATTGCGTTATTGGCCTTAACGGCAGTCACCCTCATCCCCGCCCTCTATTTCATCGCCCATTATGGCTGGAGCCGCATCCAAAATGCGCTTAATTGGTTGGCAAACCGTGATTTGCTCGCTCGTCCTGATGTGCTGGCCTTACTGCTCGGCCTGCCGATCCTGCTCGGCCTGCCGCTCATTCTGCTCGCCCTTTGGCTTTTGCCGCAGGGGGAGATATGGGCGAATTTGCTCATGTTGATGCTCCATTTGGGCAGTGCGGCCGCGCTATTTGGCGTTGCCCGCCAACTGCCCGGCTCCCGTTTTCAATGGGCGATTTACGCATTGACGGTCGTTCCTCTCAGTATCACCGCCGCCTGGGCGGCGCGGGAACTGCCGCTATGGCGCGACATCGCTTTGTACGCCGCCGCTGCCGCCACAATCAGCTTCGGTGCGGTCTCGTGGTTCACCATCCGCCCCGATATGAGCCATTTTGCCGACCGTGCCATCGCCGTCACCATCCTGCTGATGGGATTTTTGTATGAAGGGATGTTGTATGGGTTATACGGCCGTTTTTCCCCCTTCCTCACTTTATTGACCGCTGCCCTCTTCTTCGGATTTTTGCTCGCGTCACCGCTCTGGCTCAACTTTGCCCGCTCCCGCTTCGCCTTCTCATGGCTACTCATCATTCTCGCCCTATTCACTATCCCGCTGCTCCCCCTGTATCCCCAATTACATCTGCCGGTGCTGTTATTATGGCTGTATGGCAGCTTGCTCTATCTGTTGCTAAGCAATATGGCGGAGTTCAAACAGCGGCAAACGGCCGTTTCTGAAGCAGCTGTCTATAACAAACGGCAGCGATTGATCGACAGCTGCACCCATTTCACCGCTGCCTTTTTCAGTAGTTATGAAGCTGTTTTTGGCGGGCGGCGGCTGGCCGCGATTCAGAGAGAAATAGAGGCGGCCGGCACGCTCTCTATGGAAGAGAGCATCATCGCAATCGGCAGCCGATGCCGCGCCCGCTTACGGCTCACCATCGACCGATTGGACGATTTGGCCGGCACTCCGTTCACCCGCAAAGCGGGACAGGCGGCCTACGACAGTTTGGCGTGGCTGGAAGCGGAAACGCTGGGACAGCATGTTTTGTCCCATACGGAATGGGGCAGCAGTTTGGCGAAGGGGTTTATTCGCGCCCAAGATCAACGCACGGCGTTGGTGCGGCAAGCGGATATTTTTGCAGGGATGGATGCGGATGGCATTGAGGAGATAACGGCCGTTCTCTACTCGCAAACTGTCCGCAAAGGGACAATTCTAGGGCGGCAAGGGCATGAAGCAACACAATTCTTCCTCATCGAATCGGGCAAAGTCGCCCTGCTAAAAGATGGGGAGCAGATCGGCACACTTTCGGCCGGCGGTTATGGCGGCACACACGCCCTGCTCGCCGATGGCGTATACAAACATAGTTACCGCGCTCTCACTCGTGTGCATCTCATGCGTCTTGACCGCACCCATTTCAATCCCATCTTCCGCGCTGACACCACCTTAGCCAAACAGATGGAAAGCAGCAACCAAGAGCGCGATCTCCTGCAAAAACTGCCCCTTTTCCGCGATCTCAGCCCGCAGCAGATCGGCACCATTGATGCCCGCTTACGCAATCGCACCGTCGCCAAAGGGGAGATTATCGTCCGTCAAGGGGAGCTGCGATCCGATCTGTTCATCATCAGCAGGGGAGAGGTTGACGTGCAGCTGGTAATGGATGGCGAGAGCAAGCTGGTCGGCAATTTGGGGGTGGGCGAGTATTTTGGTGAGTACGCCCTCTTCGCGGACACGCCGTACACAGCAACGTATCAGGCAAAAACGGCCGTTGAACTCCTCCTCCTCGACGAAGAGACGTTCGACAATTTAACCGCCAATAGCGCGTCTATGTCCCATTATGTGCAGCAACTCGGCACAGGGCGAGCGTTGTCACTCAGTAATTAGTACCATTGTCCGCAGATCATTCTTTTCTGATTTATCCAGATTAGGAGGTGAGGCAACGCGGATGCTTCGCTCGCGGATTTAGCAGATGAACGTAAATTTTTATATATTGAATCCGCATCCATCCGTTAAGTCCGCCCTATCCGCGTGTTGATCTTGTTTTGAAGCAACTACTCAGCCATTGTCCAAATTAACCAGAAAGACACAAAAAACACAAAGTTTTTTAAGATTTTCTTTGTGATCTTTGCTTCTTTGCGGTGAAATAATTGATAGGCTGAGTAGTTACGTTTTGAAATTGGACACTGATTACGCTGATTTTGTAATTTCTCAAAAAGTTGGGGCATAATTACAGCTAATTAGGAAAGGAACGAATTTACTCGACTGACGTAATTTGTTCCTTTCTTAATTTGTTGTACCCACCCCGAAATATTGAGATGTTACTGATTTTGATCTTTTTATCTGTGTTCGCCTGTGCAATCAGTGTCCAATTTTTTAGACTGCAAACCCCCTAACTCGCCTTTCCATCGCTAATACAGATTTTGTAAATGTGGTATCTTCTCAGCATTCTGGGGAGACTTGACAAATTTCCCTAATGGTACTCGTGTAAAATAAAGTGCTGATGAAATTTATCAAGTCTTGTCCACAATTTATTGAGAAGGTATTAAATGTGCTAAAATTCACCATCAAAAAATACGTATATATGGAGGCCATTCAAGATATTATGGCAACAAATAACAATAAAATAATCACAATGAAAGAGGCGGTTGAGCAGTACGTCCATGATGGCGATTCTGTCGCCATTGAAGGATTTACGGCATTTATCAGCTTTGCCGCCGCCCATGAAATTATTCGCCAAAAACGGCAAGAGCTGACCCTGATCCGCATGACCCCCGATCTAATTTATGACCAGATGGTAGCGGCGGGCTGCGCCAAAAAGATGGTATTCAGCTATCTTGGCAATCCGGGCGTGGGCAGTTTATACGCCATCCGCCGCGCTGTGGAAAAAGGGATTCCGAAGCCGTTAGAGGTTGAGGAGTATTCCCATTTTGGCATGGTTGGACGGTATATTGCGGGGGGCAGCAAATTACCCTTCTTCCCCCTACAAAGTTATAAGGGAACGGATTTGCCTAAAGCGAATCCGCTTATTAAAACGGTCAAAAATCCGTATGGGGATGGTGAAATAGCGGTCGTGCCGCCCATCAATCCTGATGTGGCTTTTTTGCACGCGCAACGTGCCGACGCACAAGGAAATGTGCAGATCTGGGGCTTGTTGGGCATGCAAAAGGAGGTCGCCTTCGCGTCCAAAAAGGTCGTCGTCATCGTTGAAGAGATCGTGGATGAGGAAATTATCCGCCGCGATCCCAATCGGACGCTGATCCCCAGTATCGTTGTAGATGCGGTTGTTGTGGAGCCGTATGGAGCGCATCCCAGTTATGTGCAAGGGTATTATGACCGTGATAATGCGTTCTATCTTGACTGGGGCAAGCGGTCACGCGATTTGGAAGCGACGGAGGCGTGGCTGGATGAGTGGGTATACAGCGTCGCCGACCGCAAAGCGTATCTTGCCAAACTTGGCAAAGAGCGGATCGACAGCCTTGATGCGGGTGAAATGATGGCTGAAGCGGTCAATTACGGCCGTTACGAGTAGGGGGATACGATGGAATTAGATGCGTACGGCCGTTCCTACCTGCGATTGACATTGGAAATTGAGAAGCATATCGCTGGTTATGTTGATGCGTATTATGGGCCGTCAGCATTGAAGGCGGAGGTTGAGGCGGCTGAGAAAAAGTCACCCGCCGCGCTACTCAATGATGTGATGGCGCTGCAGGAAGCTATTCCCCAAGAGGACAATCGGCGGGCGTATGCAAAAGCGTCTTTGCGGGCGATGGATTGCACGGTACGGATGCTTAACGGAGAAGAGTTCGCCTATCTGGATGAGGTGAATCGGCTGTATGACATCAGCCCGACATTGATGGATGAGACTGAATTTACAAAGGCTCATGCGGTTTTGGAGGGGATGATTGGCGGCAACGGCCGTTTAACAGACCGTCTCCAAGCGCGTAAAGAGCGGTTTGAGACAACTCCTTCCCAACTCCCTCTCCTGCTGGATTTGGCACGAGAGGAGACGCGAAAGCGAACGGCCGTTTACCTTAAAAAATATGCAGCCCATCCCCTTCCTGTCGATGAAAGCGTGGATGTGCAATTGACCAACGGCCAGCCGTGGAGCGCATATAATTATTATTTGGGCAGCGGCAGATCGCTCATCGAATTCAACACGGATATTCCCGTCTCGGCATTGTCCATCCTTTCCACCTTCGCCCATGAAGGGTATCCCGGTCATCATACCGAATCGCTGCTCAAGGAACTTTCCTTGTATCGTGAAAAAGGGATTGGTGAACAGGCGGCGATGCTGCTCCATTCGCCCGCCGCTGTCATTGCGGAAGGGATTGCGGTAACGGCCGTTGAGATCATCTTCCCCGATAACACAAATTATGAATGGATTGCCGATACGCTGCTGCCTGCGGCGGGGATGGCTGGGTTGGAAACGGCCGTATCTCTCCAAGAAATCAGCCGCGCGGTTAACAAACTTCGTTATGTCAGCGGTAACGCAGCCATCAATTACCACACAGGCAGACTCAACCGCCAACAGACGATTGAATATATCCAAACCTATGGCTTAACCACCCCCGAACGCGCCGCCAAAAGTTTCAGCTTCCTCAGCCACCCGCTCTACCGCTCCTACATTTTTACCTACACACAAGGGTATGATTTAATGAAGGCGGGCGAAGCGCGGAATGGAGGAAAGATGGAGCAGTACGGCCTTTTATTAACCGAACAGATTTTACCATCACAACTTTAGGAATAATTAAATCAATTATCAATTATCAGTATCTTCTCAATAAATCGTGGACAAGACTTGACAAATTTCAGCAGCATTTTATTTTACACGAGTATCATTAGGAAAATTTGTCAAGTCTCCCCAGAATACTGAGAAGATACAATTATCAATTAAAAAAATGGATTACACACCTTCTGAACTCATGATCGTCAACGCCTCCCGCGCCTTACGTGGCAGCCGCGTTGTATTTGTCGGCGTTGGTCTGCCCAATATCGCATGCAATTTAGCTCGCCGCGACCATACGCCCTCTATCGAACTTGTCTATGAAAGCGGCGTGTTTGGCGCACAGCCCGCCCGTCTGCCCCTCTCCATCGGCGACCCGACATTGGTCAGCCGCGCATCCTCCGTCACCAGCATCAGCGACCTGTTTATGCTCTATTTGCAAGGCGGGCTGGTTGATGTGGCTCTGCTCGGCGGCGCACAGATTGACAAATATGGCAACCTCAACAGCACCTTGATCGGTGACTATGCCCATCCCAAAATCCGCTTGCCTGGCTCTGGCGGCGCGTGCGAAATTGCGATCAATGCGAAACGGTTTTTGGTCATCATGCGGCTGAAACGACGGGCTTTTGTAGAAAATTTGGACTTTCTCACCAGTCCCGGCCATCTGGACGGCGGCAACGCACGAGAAAAGATGGGGTATCCGGGTGCCGGACCGCAATTGGTCATCACCGACCGCGCTCTGTTCAATTTTGACAATGATGATCACGAAATGACGCTCATCGAAGTGGCGGCTGGCGAAACGGCCGACAGTATTCGAGCCGATGTAAGCTGGCCGTTACGGGTTGCTGATCATTTAAAGGTGATGGAAGGGCCGACGGCCGTTGAGTCAGCCATCATCCGTGAGCAACTCGACCCTGACGGACTGTATCGGTAAGGAGCTAGAAGAGAGCTAGAGGTGTATATTATGTCAGGCCATTTATGAAAAATACTTATACGATTGTCATTTCCGCCCCCATCCCCACCTTCGTGAGGATGGGGGCGGAAATGACAATCAAAGTTTTGGATGATTTAAATTTAGAAATGGCCTTATAGTCAGATATTCGCAAACCACATCCAGATCAATGGCTTATGATAGAAGCGTTGCAAGCACATGCAACTTCCGATAATCAACGAAATCTTGATGAGATGGCTATCATTGAAGTTTACGAAGATGGCAATGCGGCGATGCACGGATACCGTCATTTACATTTACAGTACCCTGTGCGCGAATTTTATTTTGTACATACCAATCGTGTGAACAATTAGATATTCGAGAGCGGCAATGGGTAGGGATTCGGAGAGAATATGCAATTGCAAATCAGACATAAACTTCCTTTTGGATCGATAAAGATGGAGAGGCAGGTATGAAAGTTGGAACGGCCGTTGCCATTATCCAAGATGGGCAAATTCTGCTGACAAAACGGGAAGATTTTGAGGTGTGGTGTATGCCCGGAGGCGGTTCTGAGCAGGGTGAGTCGGTGGGGGAAACGGCCGTGCGCGAAGTGCTGGAAGAGATAGGACTTGCCGTACGCCTGACCCGTTTAGTCGGCATTTACTCCATTCCAAAAGCAAAAGCGTGGCTCAATCTCATCATCCTGTTTGTCGGCAAGGTGATTGGCGGCAAATTAGAGACACAACATGGAGAGGTGCTGAAGATCAAATGGTTCCCTGTTGATGCGCTTCCCGGAAATATGTTGTGGGGACACCGACAGCGGGCGATGGATGCGATCAACGGATACGGCGGCAGCGTTGTGCGGTTGCAAAATGTGCCCTTCGACCCAGTAGAAAATCGGCAAGAACTTTATCAATTGCGGAATAAGTCAGGGCTGCCTAATTTAGAATTTTACAAGCAGAAATTTGGATTTACCGATCCAGCAGATGATAAAGGAATTGTCAATTAACAATTAACAATTGACAATTGACAATTGACAATTGATGATTGACAATTACCCATCATTGAGACTTGAACAGGAGCTTACAAAATGAAGAAAAATGAGCAAGATGTAGTAATCGTAGGCGCGGCACGCACGCCGACTGGTAAATTAATGGGCGGATTAGGCACTCTGACAGCCCCGCAATTAGGCGCAGAAGCGATCAAAGCGGCCGTTTCCCGCTCTGGTGTTGATCCCCAAACGATTTATGAAGTCGTGATGGGCAATGTGGTACAAGCAGGTGTCGGACAATCCCCCGCCCGACAAGCAGCAATGGCCGCTGGTCTGCCGCCAGAAGTCGGCGGTGTTGCCATCAACAAAGTATGCGGATCGGGCTTAAAAGCGATCATGTTAGCCGCCAACAGCATCATCGCTGGCGAAGCAAATGTGTTCGTCGCTGGCGGCATGGAAAGCATGTCCAATGCCCCCTATATTTTACCCAAGGCACGACAAGGGCTGCGCTTCGGCGACAAAACGATGCAGGATTCATTGATGAATGATGGTCTCTGGTGCGCCATCGAGCAATGGCCGATGGGGGAAGCGGCTGAATTTATCGCCGAGCAATTCGACATTTCGCGCCAAATGATGGACAAATTTTCGTATAACAGCCATAAAAAAGCGGCTGAAGCGACGGTCAACGGCCGTTTTGCCGACGAAATCACCCCCATAGAGATCAAAACACGCAAGAAAACCTTTATCGTTGATACAGACGAATCAATCCGCGCCACCTTTAACGATGGCGGCTACGAAATGGGAACGACTCCCGAATTATTAGCGAAACTGCGGCCAGCATTTGTGAAAGACGGCCGTGTAACTGCTGGTAACGCGCCCGGAATCAATGATGGCGGAGCGGCCGTCGTCCTGATGAGTCGCGCCGAAGCGGAACAGCAAGGATTAACCCCGCTCGCCCGCATCGTCAGCTATAACCACGCCGCCAAAGAAGCCAAATGGCTCTTCGCCGCCCCCGCCAAAGCGATGCCCCTCCTTCTCGACAAAATCGGCTGGACATTCGACGATCTCGACCTCATCGAACTAAACGAAGCATTCGCCGCCCAAGCATTAGCCAATGGCAAAGAGCTAACAGATCGCGGCTTCAACTGGAATTGGGACAAAGTAAACGTCAACGGCGGCGCAGTCGCACTCGGCCACCCCATCGGCGCAAGCGGCGCACGAGTATTGATCACCTTACTATACGCCCTAAAAAATCGCGGCCTCCAACGTGGCCTAGCCTCCCTCTGTCTTGGCGGCGGCGAAGCGGTAGCGATGGCAATTGAAGTGGAGTAAATACAGGCGGGCAAGTGAGCAAGTATGCAAGTATGCAAGTATGCAAGTATGCAAACTTGTAGCTTGCCTAATATTATGACAAAAATACGACCAACTAGCGTAAAAGCCGATAAAACAACAAAAATTTTGACCATCACATGGGATGATGGGCATGTGAGCGACTATCCCTTTGCTGGATTGCGGGCAGTCTGCCCCTGTGCTGAGTGCAAAGGAGGTCACGATAATATGGGAACACCAGCCGATATTGATGTCGTCCGCAACTTCATCAATCCCAGCATGACATTGACCGACATCGGCGCGGTGGGCAGTTACGCGCTAGAATTTGTGTGGAGCGACGGGCACGGTGCCGGCATCTACACATGGAAATATCTGCGTGAAGCGTGTCCATGCGAAATCTGCCATCCACAATAACACAAAAACAAAAAGCCTGACTTTTTTCAAAAGTCAGGCTTTTACACAAGAGTGCTTCAATTTCTCTCCGATAAATGGATTTATACGGCTAAGAGTATCTTCTCAGTATTCTAGGGAGACTTGACAAATTTTCCTAATGGTACTCGTGTAAAATAAAGTGCTGATGAAATTTGTCAAGTCTTGTCCACGACTTATTGAGAAGATACGGCTAAGAGATTAAAGCACTCTAAAGAGCATCAGTAGTTACCGTTATACATTAGATTCAAAAACATTCCCGCTAAAAAACGCGGGCATATCCCATCAAATCATGTTGGACGGCCGCCCCGATTACGGCGATACCGATACGTAATCCGTCCACGTGTCACATCATAGGGGGACATCTCCACACGCACACGATCCCCCAGCAAAATACGAATATAATATTTACGCATTTTACCCGATAAATAAGCCAACACCTCATGGTCATTGTCCAATTTCACCGTAAATTGTGTATTGGGTAAAAGTTTAATGATAGTGCCTTCAACCTCGATCTTCTCTTCTTTTTTTGCCATAGTTTACTCTTCTTCTGTCTGAGTATCATCAGCCGCAGCTACACCTTCATCAACGACAACCAGATTCTCCCGTTGTGCCATCCAATTAATCTGCTCATTGATTGTCACCGCTTTCAAACTCAAGCTGATACGCTGCCGTTTGGGTTCAATGCCCAATACACGCAACAAATGTGTCTCGCCTTCACTCACAACTTCACTAGCCTTACTGACCATATTACGAGACAGTTGCGAAATATGTAACAACCCTTCTACGCCTGCCTCAAGTTCAACAAATGCACCATATTCCACAAGGCGCGTCACCACACCCTCAATCAATTGGCCTTCACTATACCGTTCTTGCACACTTTTCCATGGATTAGCCATGACTTTCTTGCGGCTCAGGCTGATCCGCTGCTTCTTCATATCTAATCGAAGAACGGCGACTTTGACCTCATCACCAACTTTAATAACTTCACGCGGATGCCCAATGCGTCCCCATGACAGTTGTGAAATATGGATAAGGCCATCGGCTCCGCCTAGATCAACAAATGCGCCAAAATCGCGTATACCACTGATTTTACCAGTCAAAATATCGCCAATCTTTAGCGTCTCTATTAACGATTGCCGTTTCTCTTGCTCCCACTCTTTTTGTGCTTCACGCTGGGAAAAGACAAGGCGGCGGCGGTGACGGTCTACTTCGATAATTTTTAAGGGGATTTTTTGCTCGCGCATCTTAGCCAGCAGTTGCTGCCGCTTACTCTCAGCCATGCCATAAGAAAGACCGCTCAAATGCGAAGCTGGAATAAAACCGCGTAAACGGCCGTAAGGAACAATAACCCCGCCCTTATTATATCCAATAATTTCACCCTCAATCACAGTGCCGTCCTTCATAATCTCTTCAGCCTCAATCCAATCCTGATTGAGCCTTGCCATGAAGATAGAAACCTGCAAAGAACTCGGATGATTCGCATCAATAATATACACATCGATCTCATCATTAACAGCCAATTCAGCACGTTCCTCATCGCTGAGTTTAGCTAAATCATCTGGCGGAACCAAACCATCCCTTTTGAGACCCAAATCAATGATAATATCTTGTTCATTAACAGCGACGATAATACCCTTGCGAATATCTCCATTCTTGGGCAGCGTATAATCATGATGCTCAAGATAATCTTCCATCGTGAGCATCGCTTCTTCGGGAACGGGTTCTTCAAGGCGGTCTTCTGCAGGCACTGTTTCCACAGGGGCATCCTCTATAACCAATTCTTCTGTGAGGGTTTCTTCTGACATAATCTACACCAATTTTTACATAAATTCTTTGTGGCGAATGAAGGGTCTACAAACAAAAACTCGCCAATGATCTGATATTTTTGTGAACATTGCCGAGTATACCCTACTGTATTTGATTGTATCGTCTTACAACTGCATAGTTGACTACATTCTTGTCAGCTTAGTCTTATCATATCCTCTCTGAATAAAGTGCATACTCAGGAAAAACACGTATAGCAACCAATCATTCGCCAATTATTTGCAAGCGTCTTCTCGTCCACAATTCCGCAAAAGATTATAACTTTAGCGTATACGCTTGTCAATTTTGCCGAATGGTTGTATAGGGGGTGCAAAATTGGACAAAACAGCGGGTCGCCCAGTATCTCCTGTCGGGACGATTCGCTGAATCGCCAACCGCCCCATACAACAAAAAAAGCGTGACTTTTTAAAAAGTCACGCTTATATTTTATTTTTTCACGATGTCTATCGCCGCATATCCATCAGGCCGCTGCCTCTCGACCATTTTTGTTGGCGATCATCACTTTTACCAAAACTAACGATGTCGCCGCCTTCGGTTGTGGCCTCAACAGCCAGCCCAAGACTTTGCAGCTCTTTCACCAGCACGCGGAACGAGGCCGGGACACCCGGCGGCTCAATCTCTTCGTTTTTGACGATAGCTTCGTATGTTTTTACACGCCCTTGCACATCATCCGATTTAACCGTGAGCATCTCTTGCAATGTGTACGCTGCACCATATGCTTCCAACGCCCACACTTCCATTTCACCAAAACGCTGGCCGCCAAATTGGGCTTTACCGCCCAAAGGCTGCTGTGTCACCAGCGAGTACGGGCCGGTGGAGCGGGCATGTGCTTTATCTTCAATGAGATGGTGCAACTTGAGCATGTGAACTTTGCCAACGGTGACAGGTTGGTCAAACGGCCGTCCTGACTTCCCATCATACAATTTTTCCTTACCCCAAATCGGGAGCGGGTCGATAGAAACAGACGTTATCTTATGCGACAACCGTTCCAACTCTTCCTGTTCCGTCGCCATCACATCAACCTTCACCTCATCAGGCAAAATATCATCATACTCTTCCAGAGCATTCAGATACCATTCGCGCACGCACGCTTCCGTCGCTTTCTTATCATACGCACGCCATTGCACCTTATGCGGCAATTCCTCATCATCGGGCGGGAAAATCTCAGAAGAATCCCAGCCGCGACTGCGTAACCATTCACGCGCCACCACACGGCGGGCATACGTCTGATCCGTGTCCAGACGTTCCATATCGTAGCCCAAGCCATCAACCCAACTGCTAATAAACAAGTGGCGGGCTACCATATCATCTTGCAGCAATTCCGTGTTATAGCTCATCTCCTTCAACCAATCCCATGTCCAGCCAGAGACGACTTTCCACGCATGATCAGTCAACCATGCACGCCCCAACTCAGCCGCGATTTCCGACTCGTTCGCGCCGTCAAACACAGGCGTGATCGCACGGAAGCCCAATCTGGATGCTGCCCAGCCAAGATGTGTTTCCAATACCTGACCAATATTCATACGGCCGGGAACACCCAACGGGCTCAAAATAATATCAATCGGTGTACCATCTTCCAGATACGGCATATCTTCTACAGGAACGATGGTCGAAATAACACCCTTGTTCCCATGCCGCCCGGCCATCTTATCACCGATGGAGATTTTACGTCGTTGCGCCACGCTAACGCGTACCATCGTCTCCACACCAGCCGGCAGATCGCGGTCGTGCTGACGATCAAACACCTGCACATCAACAACCTTACCGCGTGAACCGTGCGGCATACGCAAGCTGGTATCCTTCACCTCACGCGCCTTATCACCAAAAATAGCGCGGAGCAGTTTTTCTTCGGGGCTTAGTTCCTTCTCCCCTTTTGGCGTGATTTTACCGACTAAAATGTCGTTTTCGTTCACATCTGCGCCAACACGAATGATGCCGCGTTCATCCAAATCCTTCAACGCCTCTTCACTCACATTGGGAATATCGTAAGTGATCTCTTCGGGGCCTAATTTAGTCTCACGCGCTTCAGCTTCGTGTTTTTCAATATGGATGGAGGTGAATTTATCATTCCGTACCATATTCTCGCTGACCAAAATCGCATCTTCGTAATTGCCGCCATTCCAAGAGAGGAAAGCGACGACCACATCTTGACCCAATGCCAATTCACCGTATTGCGTGGATGAACTGTCGGCCAAAATTTCTCCCTTCTCTACCCGCTGTCCGCTGACAACGATGGGGTGTTGGTCAATGCAGGTGCTTTGGTTAGAACGGGTATATTTACGCAAGCGGTAAGTGTGACTGTCATCTTCACTGGTAACAACAATCTCATCACCCGTCACCCGCACCACTTCGCCGCTCTCTTTTGCCAGCACGATTTGGCCTGAGTTATACGCCGCGTGCAACTCCATCCCCGTGCTGACAACAGATGCGTCTGGGATGAGCAGGGGAACAGCTTGACGCTGCATGTTCGATCCCATCAAGGCGCGGTTGGCATCATCATGCTCAAGGAATGGGATCAAAGCGGCCGATACGCCCACAATTTGGCGCGGGGCGACATCAATATAATCGATCCGTTGTGCTGATGTAAATTGGAAATGTTGGTCACGACGGGCGGAGACGCGCTTGGGGACGATTTGTCCGCGCCGATCAAGCCGTGCGTTCGCTTGGGCGATGGAGAATTGGTCTTCTTCATCGGCCGACATATAGACCACTTCATCTGTCATATATGGTTTGACATGCACTTCATCAATCCCGGCCTCTTTGATCGCTTCTGCGATTTCGGCGGTGATATTTTTGTTGCTGTCGAGGATAACTTCGCCTGTGTCAGGGTTGATGACGCTTTTGAAGGTGGTATGTCCCACCATATCATCGCTGTCACCAGCAACGGCGTGGAGAACGCGGCGGTAGGGGGTTTCGATGAAGCCGTATTTATTAACACGGCCGTAAGTGGCCAACCGCCCAATCAATCCGATATTAGGTCCTTCAGGGGTTTCGATGGGGCAGATACGGCCGTAATGGCTATGATGCACATCACGCACCTCAAATCCAGCCCGTTCACGGCGCAAACCGCCAGGTCCAAGCGCAGAAAGTGTCCGCTTATGGGTCAATTCAGACAGCGGATTCGCCTGCTCCATAAATTGGCTCAATTGGGAACTGCCAAAGAATTCACGCACAGCGGCTACAACAGGACGAATGTTGATGAGAGAAAGCGGCGTGACATTATCATTGCCACGAATAGACATACGCTCTTTGACAACTCGTTCCATGCGGCGCAAACCGACACGCAATTTGCCTTGCAACTGCTCGCCAACCGTTTTGATACGGCGATTGCCCAAATGATCAATATCATCCGGCTCTTCCAGCCCATTATTAATCATGATCATGCGTCGAACTAGATGCACAATATCCTGCTCGGTGATGGTGCGATGTTCCAGCGGAATAACATTCTCAAGATTGAGACGTTTGTTCATTTTGTAACGCCCAACGGCCGCAAAATCATAGCGGCGGAAGTCGTACAGTTGCTCACGCAAGAAGTTAGTCGCATTATCAACTGTTGGGGGATCGCCCGGCCGCATTCGTTTATAAAATTCAATCAATGCTTGTTGAGCGACAGGAGTATCATCATTCCACTCTGGCTCTTGCTCAATACTACCTTGAATGTATTGATGTTCGGGATTGTTATCAACATCTTCAAAGAGGGAGAGCAGTTCAGCGTTGCTGGCATCGCTCATCATCGGATTGTCTAATCCGTCAGGGATGGCGGCCATCGCCCGCAAGAAGAGGGTGACGGGAACGGTGCGCTTACGGTTAAATTTGACGGTGATGTAATCAGTTTTGCGGGTTTCAAATTCCATCCACGCGCCGCGATCTGGGATCAGTTTGCCCATTGCCAACGGCCGTCCTGTTGTGCGCTCATCTTCGCGTGAAAAATAAACACCAGGCGAACGGATCAACTGGCTCACAATAACACGCTCGGTACCGTTAATAATAAAGGTGCCCGATGGGGTCATCAGTGGGAAATCACCCATGAACAGCTCTTGCACGATGGGTTGATCGGAATTAGGGCTGTACAACATCGCATTCACATACAATGGAGCCGCGTAACTCATATCCCGTTCCACACACTCTTCAACCGTGTATTTAGGATCGAGGAACCAGTATTTTAAACCAAAGCCCTCAACTTCTGATCGTTTACTGGGAAAATACAACTTCAAATCACCGTTATAACTCTCAATGGGAGAAATCTCATTGAATAGTTCAGATATGCTATTGGCAATAAAGTGATCGAAGGATTCGAGTTGAATATCAATTAACGTCGGCAATGGTAATGGATCTGTGATACGCGCGTAGGTTTTAATTGGAAGTTTCGCCATTTATGTTACTGTTCTCCCTATGTTTACATGATTTTTCAAGAAAATGCTTCATACTGCAAAATCTCAATGATATAGCTGGATGTTGGTATTTTTTGAAATTACGTTCCAGTGGATGCAGTTCATAAACTGCTTTTTCTGAAATTTTATTTCTGCCATTACCCAGTAAATAAAAATACCGTCTACACACACAAACATAGGGTGCAACCAGAAAAGAAGGCGCACCCTATGTTACTTGTTTCATATTTAATATAAAGTCCGTAGGTTTCCCCTATGATAGATTATGATAGACGAAACGGTATTGTAGCACTGTATTCAGTGTTGGTCAAAAACAGTTCAGGACAATTTATCATGCGCGATAATGGAGAAAAACGAAAGGTGTTTTTCAACTTTTACCTGGTGGGTGTTTTTTGCTTAGGAATGAGGATTTATTGACGTGGTTCAAAAACGAATGTTTCATCTTTATAGGTATCGTAGGGGCGGGATGGGCGAGCATTACTTTTGCTATGAAGAAAGGTCTCATTTCCCGCCCTTCTCGCCCCGAATCCGAATCAGCCTGTACATAAATGGGTGATGGATACTGTACAGGGCGAGAAGGCGCGGAATAGATGTCATCTGTTTTACACGAATCCTACCCGCGCCATCCCGCCCCTACGATGAATTGTAAAGGAAACTTATCCTAAAGTGAACCATGTCAGTGCCAGCATGGTTCAAAATAGAGAAAATCATCTTTACAGTTCTATCAAATAATAGGGGGTAGTCATCCCTTCGTCCATTGCCATTCCCCTTACTTTTAAATTTTGGGGGTTGACAGATCGTTTTTTTTCATAATTACAGTATTCTTAGAAGCCTGCATTGAACCAACTTGTTTATAACAATAAAAAATATACGAAAAGCGGTGACATCGTCCTTGTTTTACGCTCTGCTGAACCAAAGTGACTGTCACGGGGCAAGAGGTCTCGGTTCACCCAAGATTCTGCGCCCCGTGACTGTCACTTCAACCGAAAAGTTACACCACTCTCAGGAGGAAAAAATGTTGCGTAATCGTCTCTTATTCATTATTAACGGAAGCGTTATTTTAATCGTTGTACTTTTGCTGTTCGGCCGTTTTAGCTCTGTGCCTAGCGCGGCTCAGGAAAACGGCCGTCTGCCCGGCCCGGCCAATGCTGATGTAAAGCCAGTTGCGGCACTCTCTTTTCTATCGTACTCAAAAATAGGGGAGCGTGCTATAACCGCATCCCTTTTGTCACATTCATTGGATGGTAACGGCCGTGCCGCTCACCCACTTTAAGGCCAGTTTACTGTATGACATCGCATGGTCACCCGATGGATCCCAATTAGCATTCACGGCTGATGACAGGGTATGGCTGATGGAGGGAAATGGAAAAGCTCCTGCACAAATCAGTCAACCAAACAGTGCCTCCCCACATCCTGTGTGGATAGTGTCACCGTAACCGCATAGTCGTACAGGAGGTTCGATATGAAACAGTTTTTTATTCCCGTTATTGTAGGCTTGCTGTTGCTGGCTGGGTGTGGTGGAGAAGATGTGTTGCCAACGGAAACGGCCGTTGCCCAGTTGCCGACAACTGCCCCAACAGCCCACCTGCCGACAGCAACAGCGACAACATTGCCGCCGACAAGCACACCAACAATAGACTTATTCGCATCTACCCCAGAAAAGTCACCGACTCCCATTCCTCCC
Organism: Anaerolineae bacterium; assembly: GCA_015486215.1. Taxonomy (GTDB): domain Bacteria; phylum Chloroflexota; class Anaerolineae; order Promineifilales; family Promineifilaceae; genus S016-13. The sequence continues at coordinate 18,127 of WFSA01000222.1, forward strand.
TCTGTCATCACGCCTACACGAGTGCCTACTCTTACACCTGAACCGACGAGTACGGCCGTTGTCTTTGACCCATCATTACCATTACCAACGGGTCATATTTATTTTCTATGGTATACAGGCCCGCCGCACAATCAATATGCGGATCCAGAACAAGATTTATATCAAGCGCAAGTCCAAGTTGATAATGGTTTAATAAATTGGCAGGTACAGCCAATTTTGCAGGAATTAATTGGTACTCCCGAACTCGTACTTTCAACAGATATGACACAGTTTGCCCTGACTAAAGTTGATGATACGAATGGTGATGGATATGTCAGTGTAGATGGCAGAGGGCATGACAGCTACAATATATATACGTATTCATTGTCAAATAATACGTTTGAACAATTGACCACAGGGGATCCTAATATTGCTTATATAGAATGGTTGCCTGATTCAGATGAACTGCTTTATTACGCTTATTATACTCAACATACTGGAGTATTTCTCACTAATACGCATGACTCGTCATTGCATCAGTTAATAGATATTTACCCAGATTTTCTAAGCTGGATCGAT
>WFSA01000223.1 GCA_015486215.1 Anaerolineae bacterium
CAATACTAGTACACGCTGGCGGAAGTCTTTGTATCTTATTTGTTGCGGGAATCAGAATTCCCGCAACTCCCATCAGATAGGTATCGGGAATTCCGATTCCCGATACAGGCGGCGTATATCATCTAAGAACTTAGGCCAAGCAATACTAGCTATTTACAGAGGAAACTATAGAACTATGATGAAAAAACAGACACGTCGTCAACAGCAATTGCAAATGGACAAAACAAATCGTCTGCCGCCCGGTCAGGCGTTGACGAACCGCTTTCCCGTGCTTCATTATGGATCCATCCCTTCTGTTCAGTTGGCGAAGTGGGAGTTTAAGGTATACGGCCGTGTTGAAGAAGAAAAAAGCTGGGATTGGGACACATTCAACACTTTGCCGCGCACAAAGGTAACGCTCGATCTGCATTGCGTGACCCGCTGGTCGAAATTTGACACCTTATGGGAAGGCGTTTCCGTGCGCCATCTGATTGACAGAGGGTTCATCCGCCCCAAGCCAGACGCATATTTTGTGGTGCAGCATTGTGAAGGCGGATATACCACAAATACGCCGATTGAACTGTTGCTACAAGACAATTTTTTGCTGGCAACGCATTATGACGGCAAACCGCTCAGTGCGGAGCACGGCTTTCCCCTGCGCGGGCTGATTGGCGCATTCGCCGATCCAGATCAAGAAAAATCAGCCTATTTATGGAAAGGGGGGAAATGGTTGCGGGCGTTAGAATTTTGCACCGAAGATCAGCTAGGCTTTTGGGAAAAGGCGGGATACCACAATGAGGCTAATCCGTGGAAAGAGCAGAGATTCGCATAGCGACAAAGGTGGCAGACGCTTGCCAAGTGCCTGTCACCTTTGCGTCCTATCTCTACTCTTCTTCCACGATCATGATAGTCGCAGCTGGTTCCGTCGTTTCTTCTACTATTTGTTCAGACAGGGGCATGATCTTAGTTGGAGGAGGCGGTGGCGATATTGATTTATCATCACGCTGCCCTGTGATCAGTTCCCAGCCCAGATATAAGGGGGTTACTTGTGCCAGCAAGACCCAGATCATAATCAAGGAGAGGATCGTTTTTGCGATAGCAATACGGCCGTCTAAATGCGTTTGTGTTTGGGTGATTGTGGTGTCAATATCCTTCATAAGCGTGATATATTGATCGATCAAGATGATGAACTCGCCAACCCGTTCGTTGATTGTGCCGACATCTTTAGAGAGATCTAAAATATCTTGACTGACAACTTCCAGATTATTGTTAGAGAACTCATCCAATCCACGCAATTGGGCAGATACATTTTGCAGACCGCTGGCGGCCGTTACAATCTCATCTATTTGTGTATTGAACGCACCAGCATCTTTTGATAAAGCTAAAATATCATCGCTCAACGCAGACAAATCAATATCAGCATAAGGTTCAAGCATGCGAAGTTCGTCTGACAGATCTTGCAGCGTGTCAGCGGCGACGACAAATTGATCGATTTGTGAATCCATCTCGCTTATATCTTCTGAAAGAGCTAACACATCATCACTGATAGCACCTAGATTTGTATCGGCATACGGAGCTAATGTTCTCAAATCGTCAGCGATAACGCTTAGACTGCCTGCGGCTTCAACAAATTGGTCAATTTGTGCATTGATCGCCGTCACATCTCCAGAAAGAGTCAGCATATCTTGGCTGACCTCATCCAGATTGTTCTCTGAAATGCTGTCTAAGGCGCGGAAATCGTCGGACAGCACGCTTAATTGATCAAGCGTGACGATGAGTTCGTCAACCTGCGCATTGACGGCAACGACGCTTAGCGCAATCGCTGATAATCCTTGATCAACATCTTCTAAATTATTGTCAAAAACATCTTCCATACCCCGCAAGCGGAGGGATAACCCTTCCAGACTGGTGGAAAGCTCGTTGGCGGGTGTGGAGGTTTCTACACTATATCCGCGCTCGATGAACCCCATATTTTGCAGAAGGGCTAACGAAACATTGATGTTTTCTTGTGTAGCCATGAGGAAAGCGGGTGCGCTGTCGCTTACTTGATCCAGCGTGTCTGGCACATCATGGCTCACAACTTGTGATACTTCGTCCAGCGCATCGCCAGTCTGTCCAACGGTTATATGGGCATCATCTAATGTCTCCCCAATTCGGCTCATCAGAATGGTGCTGTTTTCGACGACTGGAACAATGCTGTCGTTTACTTGATCGACGGTGTTGGGGACATCTACGCTGGCGAGTTGGATCGCTTGATCTAAGGCGGTATCAGTCTGCCCGATGGTTACGCTGGCGGTGTTTAAGGCTGCTCCTACATTTTCTAAAAAGATATGGGCGGTTTCAGCGGTGGAGGGGACGGTGGCGTTAAAGGCATCGAGCATATCTGGTACATCACTGCTGCTGATGACAAGAATCTGATTTAAGGCGGCATCTGATTGGTCTATTGCGGTGCTGGCATTACTCATCGCGCTTCCCATATTGCTTAATACGCTGTGGGCGGTGTCGGCGGCGGCGGGAATGGTGGCGTGTGCTGCATCAATGCTGTTGGGCAGGTCTGTGCTGGCGATGAGAAGTCCTTGATTGATCAATGGGGTGATCTCTTCGACCATTTCACCAACATCTACCATCGCCTGCTCGGCGTTGACGAGGAAATTTTGGGTGGTTTCGGCGATGGGGGGGATGATATTATACATATCATCAATCGTGTCTGGCACGTCTTGGGTGACGATTTGTACTGATTGTTGGAGCATCGCGTCTCCTTCTTTGACGGTGACGCTGGTGTCCACAATGGCGGTCTCTACGGTTTCTAGGCTGCCTTGCACTTCTTCTACGGTTGTTTTTGTTTGGGAGAGGGTGTCTATGGTTGTGCCTAAACTGCTGGTGGTGAGGGATAGTGCTTGGTCAACGGCCGTTCCCACCCCATCCAAGGCTTGCGCCCCAAGAAGAATACCTCCGATGCTGAAAACTACGCCCAAAAGGCCGATGAGTAATAGGACAAAGCCAATAATGCGCCGTATCCCGTTTTTCCGTCGTGTGGTGCTGCTAATTGTGGTATTGCTCATTGTTCACTCTCCTTTCTATGGATTTCTGGGTAGAATAGGATGCAAATTTTCAGAATTTTTAGGATGAACGCAGGTTTTTATCTATTTTATTTGCATTCATCCTGAAAATCTGCGTCATCTGCGTCCTGTTTTCTATCAGAACTTATCTTTATTGGTATCTTCTCAATAAATCGTGGACAAGGCTTGACAAATTTCATCAGCACTTTATTTTACACGAGTATCATTAGAAAAATTTGTCAAATCTCCCCAGTATATTGAGAAGATACCTTTATTGTTTCTAATGTTTATTTTTTTTCAGGTGACAGGCATTTGCCAAGTGCCTGTCACCTTGATTTACGAGCCTTTCCTTAGTTTGATACGACGGGTGATCCCGCGAATCGCCCCTTTTTTAATCATCTGAATCGTCCCACCCAAAATCAATGTCGAGAGCTTCTTCGCCATCAACCAATATGATAGTCCAGTAGCCGATGCCAGTGGCCGGCCATGTCCAATTACCCGGAATGAGCAGATTGACATTTTCACTGCTGTAAATGTTTACCCACGCGCAATAGTTCCCTTTGTCCAGCCCTTCAATGCGGTAGTGGCCGTCTGCGTCGGTAATACCTGTTGCCAATGTTGCCCCAAAATTGTTATCGCTGGGGCAAGTGCCGCGGCTGAGCGATACGGTCAACCCTTCTAGCACGCGCTCGTAGATGCTGTACACGCCATCAGCGACGTAATAGCCGCTACCTTCTTCCAATTCTACGCAGCTGCCGCTGCTGTCGGAACAGTGATCGCGCCAAGCGATGCCGCCGATAACGGCCGTTCCCGGTGCCGCTGTCGCCTCTGGCTCGGCATTTTCCTGTACTTGAATTTGCAGCCAAAATGCGTCAGAAATAAAGCCGTCAATACCAAATGGCTCGCCATTTGCATCAGCAATTTGCCAATTTTCACGGTACGTTCTGGCTGGTTCGGGCGCGGTGAAGGTGATGGTGAGGTCTATTATCCCATTGGGGGGAACGGCTTCTATCGTCTGCGTGATTGGGCCAATCAAATCATCACCACCGACGTAAACGGCCGTATACCCCTCTCCCCAGACGCATGTCCCCTTATTCTGTAATCGCCACGTTTTGACGATCTTGCTACCGGGTGCGAATACGGTGTTATCGGGAATTGTTAAATCGTCAAGATAGCCGATGATATTGGTACAATTCGTTATCGGCGCGGTGCTGGTGATCGCTTCTGTGGGAGTGATGGTGCTTGTGGGGGTGATGGCAGCCGTTGGCGTGATGGGTACTGTCTCGGTTGGGATAGTTGTTGCTTCGGGTACGGCCGTTACTTCAGGCGCAGAGGTCGGTATCGGTGTGGCGGTGGGGGGAGCAGCGATATTATCCACCGTGAATGTGAATGATCCTTTCATTCCATTAACATCTACGCTATACGTGTCGGCTGGTAGCCCTTCCGTTTCCAAAAGAACAATCTCTTCATATGGCACATTGATTGCTGTTTCGGCACAATCAGTGCGGATAGTGGAGATGGACACGGTGAACGTGGTGCCATTCTGTGTTGTCACGCGCTCATCAATAGCGGTGCAAGCGTCGGGTAGCTCGCCATGTACAAGGACGCTGACCTGAATAGGAGAGGAGTTGAGCATCATCACTTGTACGCTGTCTACGGCCGCTGTGCCGCTGACAGGTTCGGGAACGGCCGTTTCTGTTGCTGGAGCAACGGTGGGAGTTGGGTCTTCTTTTCCAGAGCAAGCGGTCATCGCTAGAATGGTGATAACAGCGAGCAAGATCAATGTTTTAAGTTTCATAACAAGCCTCATCAGTGGAAAGCAGGAGTTTATAGCCTGTTTCGTTTTTGTGTGTTCATACCTGTTTCCATAATGCGTGCATTTCTGCAAAATAGATCAGGAGCAGGCAGTCTTGTTGCAATATATACTGTTAAAAATGGGACGCAGATTGTCAGGATTTATAGGATGGCAGATTTCTTTCTTTTATCCGTCTGCGAAGCATCCGTGTCCCATTCTTTCTTAAACGTAAGGCCATTTCTAAATTTAAATCGTAACTACTCAGCCCTTGTCCGAATTAACCACAAAGACACGAAGAACACGAAGTTTTTTAAGAGTTTCTTTGTGATCTTTGTTTCTTTGTGGTGAAATAATTGATAGGCTGAGTAGTTACTTTAAATCACCCAAAATTTTGATTGTCATTCCCGCCCTTATCCCCACCTTCGTGAGGATGGGGGAATGACAAACGTGTAATTATTTTTCATGAATGGCCTAATTTCTCAATAATTCGGGATGACTACAACAGATGAAAGAAATAAACGGATGGTGCAGTCAAGAAAACATCCGTTCATTTTCATAATCCGCTGTAGTCATACTAAAAACAAAATAATTTCCCCGCTTTTTTAAGAGGGTACTTCTTAACTTTGTAAATAAGCCGCGATTAAAACGGCCGTTGCTTCTAAGCTGTCACGATGAGTGCGTTCATAATGATGGGATGCGTCCACGCCCGGCCCGATTAAAGCGACACGGACATCTCCGCCAGCCCGCCAGAACGCTTCCCCATCGGAACCATAATAAAGGTAGACATCGGTGTTGTAATCTAATCCTTCCGCTTCGGCCAACGCCTCTAGCTCACGACGGAAGTTAAGATGGTAGGGGCCGGCTGAATCTTTGGCACAAATCGTCACTCCATACTCCGTTGATTCTTGTCCTGCAGCGACAACGGCCATATCAACGGTGAGCAAATCCACGATGTCATCGGGGAAACCAGCCGCCGCGCCATGCCCGACCTCCTCATAATTGCTAATGTGAATGGTGGTACGCTGGGCAGGCTTGATGCCGGCCGCCATCATCCCCCGCACTGCGCCGTAAATACAGGCGATGCTCGCTTTATCATCCAAATGACGGGAGCGGATGAAGCCATGTCCGCCCGTCTCTACGCGGGGGTCAAAGGCGACAAAATCACCAATACGAATGCCTAAGGCGGCCGTTTCTGCTTTTGAGTTTGTGCGGGCATCAATGCGGACTTCCATCCGTTCGGCCGTGTGAACTTTTTTGCGTTCAGCGGGCGGGGCGGCATGGGCGGAGGCGTAGACGGGCAAAATCGTGCCGCGATACTCTTCTCCGTTGCTGGCAAAGATGGTGACACCGATTCCTTCAACCGATCCCCACATCCAGCCGCCAAGCTGGGTGAGACGCAAACGGCCGTTGCCATTCACCTTCTGCACCATCCCCCCTAAAGTGTCCACATGCGCCGTCAGCGCACGAGGCGCGTCATCCCCTTCACCATCCCATGTGACGATCAGCGTCCCTTTGGGGGTGATGCGTGTCGGCAGAGCTAGAGCCTCAAAAGCGGCTTGCACATTGGCGATACCGCGTTGAGTATCCCCCGTCGGACTGGGGGTGTTCAACAAAGTTGTCAAGAACTGAACCATCTCATCTACATTAACTTGAATAGTCATTGTTTTTCCCTATGGTTATAGTTTTACATCCCACAGTATACAAAAAAGATAGTGAGATGACATAAAATAGCATATCGTTCACGATTAACTTATGATACGCCTCTTTTTTAGAGTTGGTAGTTGTGACGGCCGTTTATTGCCCGTCAGCCGCTTTCTTCTGTTTATACCAATGGATGATGATCCAAACGGCCGTTGCCCCATAAATCAACGTCATCACGAAGAAAGTCAATTGGATAGCCCATGATGATGAGCTTTTGATCGGATTGCGCGGATGCAAGATAAGCTCTGCATTCGTGGTCGCTGTCAACAACACAGTTGCATACATAGGCGGCAATATCCCTGTGAAGCGGCTGGGGGGCAAAAAAGTGAGAATAATCATCACGATCATGCCGACAGCGACCATATTTAACGCCGTTGCCATGCGCGGCTCTTGATAGAAGACCGCTCCCCAACTTGTATCCGACGCGATCATGCTAAATCCCACGCCAGCCGTGTAAAACCCAAATCCAACCCAACTGACAACGAACATCAAGCGATACCAACGGGGTGTATCTTTTATCAGCATCATCCCCCCCAGTACGCCGGCGACGGTCAGTGTGAACATGCCGATCCAGATCAAGGAAACGTGGACATAAATCACGCGAATCGCCGATCCTAGTATCGACTCTTTGGGGGAGATAGCGACGACGATGGCTGATGTGATGAGGAGAACGGCCGTTACAACCCAAAATTTAACGGTTAATTGAGTAGCCTTTGGTCGCAGAGTTGAAGTTGAAGTAGACATGGATAATAGTTAGAAAGTATCTTCTCAATAAATCGTGAACAAGACTTGACAAATTTCATCAGCATTTTATTGTATACGAGTATCATTAGAAAATTTGTCAAGTCTCCTGAGAATACTAAGAAGATACGTTAGAAACGTCTGATGACGAAGTTTAATTAGAAACGAGGGGCAAGACGACGGTGAAGGTGCTGCCCTTGCCCAGTTCGCTCTCTACCCAAATACGGCCGTCGTGCAATTCGATCAACTCATGGCTGATCGCCAATCCTAGCCCCATCCCCTCATGTTTATGCCCCATATGCGTATCTAATTGGTAGAAATGGGTAAAAATACGCTTAAACTGATCATTGGGAATGCCTATGCCCGTATCCGTTATCCATATCCACGCCTCCTGATTCCGTTTAGCCGCATGTATATCAATCTGCCCGCCAGATGGGGTAAAAGCGACCGCGTTATCCAGCAGACTTATTAGAGCCACGCCCATGACCACAGGATCAATCATCACATATAAGGGGTCTTCGCTTATATGCACGTTCACCGTGAGCTTTCTGCTGATAGCTTTTGCCTTGATTGTCCGTGCCATTTTTTGCACAAATTCAGTCAAGGAAAGATGATTTAAGGTGAGCGACTCCTTGCCGCCAATCGCATATTGAAAATTGAGCATTTGCTGAATAAGCTGATGTAGACGTTCCGCCCCAGCGATGATGCCATCTATTTGCAGTGCCGTGTCTGGTGTAGCCATTTCACGCAATAGCGAACTGTATCCTGTAATATAGGATAACGGAGTACGTAATTCATAGGAAGCGGCGGCGATGAAATTACTTTTGATTTTATCTAATTCGTTTAACTCACTGTTCGCGTGGCGCAATTCATCAATAAGCCGCGCTTTTTCCACCGCTACCCCAGCCAAATCGGCTAATGTGGATAATGTTTCTACATCTTGGCTACTAAACGTACCAGCCAGCTTATTGATCGCTTCTAATACGCCTATGGGCTGCGACTTCACATTCCGCATCGGCACGCCCATAATCGCTTTGCTCTTGAAATCAATCGCTTCATCTACATTTTGATTCCAGCGCGGGTCGGTGGTGACATCAGGAATATGTAACGGTTTATTTTGCTCCAAGATAGCACCAGCAATACTCCCTTCTAGGGGAATGGGTGTATTGCACATACTTTCTGGTATATCGTTGGAGGCAGCTACGAAGTATAACTCATTGCTTTTGGGATCGAGCAGCATGATAGAGGCAGCTTCGCAATTGGTCAGGGCGGCCGCTTCTTTGATGATGGAGCCGAGCAGCTCCTCCAAATCCGTTGCCGAATTCAAGATACGGCTGATCTCAACAAGTCGCTTTAATTGTGCATTGTTTAATTGTGTGTCGAGAGATGTCATAACAACCTTGATTTTTGATTCCTATATATGTCAACTGATGGATACATTATTTGACATGGTTCATTTTACGCAAGATGATCTTTACACGTTGAAGGCGGGCACCAGGCCGCGCCCCTACAATTTACTCCTGTAGGGGCGCCCAATCGCGCAACAACTGTAAAGGTGATTTGCCCTAATTTGAACCATGTTCATTATTTTAATTGTGAAAAATCTTTACGCTGCATAGAAGGATTTTCCACACCCTTTGGGGGAGTTCACTCAAAATCAATGTGACTGAGTGCTGATACCTATATTGTCGCCATTATCGTTGAGTTTACGAATATGCTCTGTGTTCATTTGTAAAATCGGTGTACGATCTATCTGAATAGGATTATGATAAGTGATGCTGGTTCTGTTGGCAAGGAATTGAAAAAATTGGACATGGTTAAAATATTGAGAAGATACTGGTTTATCCTGAAAATCTGCGTCATCTGAGTCCAATTCTAAAGGTTAAGGTAATGAAGAATCAGTTAAGTTTATATTTGCATATTCCGTTTTGTCGTCACCGCTGTTCTTACTGTGATTTTAACACATATGTGAGTTTGCAGGGATTGCAGCGGATGTATGCTGAGGCATTGGCTGTTGAGATTGAGCAGGCGGCGGCTGTGGATGCGTATGGTGGAAAACGGCCGTTATCCACCATCTTCTTCGGCGGCGGCACGCCATCCATCATGACAATTGAGGAGTTGGAGCTGATTTTTACGGCCGTCTCCCAAAATTTCACCCTCGCCCCTGAAGCTGAAGTCAGCATGGAAGTGAACCCTGGCACCGTAGACATTGCCTATCTGACCGCCTTGCGCGATCTGGGCGTGAATCGGTTGAGTTTTGGTGTGCAAACGGCCGTTGCCTCCGAATTAGCCCTCTTAGAGCGTGAACACAGCTTTGCCGATGTCCAGACCGTCATCGCCCAAAGCCGCGCCGTCGGGTTTGACAATATCAGCATAGACCTCATTTACGGCCTGCCCAATCAGACGCTCGACTCATGGGAAAAGAGCTTGCAAGCGGCACGCGATTTGGAATTAGAGCATATCAGCCTCTACTGCCTGACCATCGAGCCGGGAACGCCGATGCAGCGGTGGGCTGATGACGGTCAATTTCCCCTCCCCGATCCCGATTTAGCCGCCGACCAATACCTGTTGGCGACTAAATTTTTGGCCGATGCAGGTTTTGAGCAGTATGAAATTTCAAACTGGGCCAGAAACGGCCGTGTCTGTCATCACAATCTCACCTATTGGCGTAATCAACCGTATGTGGGAGTCGGCGCAGGCGCACATGGATATGCCGCCGACACCCGTTATCATATCGTCCAACAGCCCCGCGTTTACATTCGACGCATGAAAGCGGATCGCCCCCGCCCCCCGTTTCCCCTCACGCTCGCCGTCGCCGGTCATCACTCCGTCACCCGCGCCGAAGCGATGACGGACACCATCGTCACCCAATTGCGTTTGCTGCATGAAGGGTTGGATTTGCCCGCCTTTGAAGCCCGCTTTGGGCAATCCTTTGCTGACGCATACCCGCAACAACTGCCCCAATTGCTGGAGTGGGGGCTGTTGCAAATGGATGGAAAATGGTTGAGATTAACGGAAAACGGCCGTTTTCTCAGCAATCAAGTCTTTTATCGTTTGATGTGACAAGGGAAGTCACATATACTATTTTTTCGGACAACTTTCTTGATACCCATGTCAAGAGCATACCATCAAGCAGGAAAAACGGCCGTTTTGCAGACATAGATACGAAGGAAATTTAATAACCCAATCGCCCTTGTTTCACAATCCTTGTACAATATAGACAGAAAGAAAATTGATAATTTTTACAGGAGCTTAACCATGACGATTCAACTAACTATCAACGGCCGTTTCCAATCCCTCAACTCCCTTCCCACCGACAATCTGCTCCGCGCCCTACGCAAAGCGGGCTATTTCAGCGTCCGCTTTGGCAGCGACGATGGTAAGACGGGGGCGAGCGCGGTGTTGATTAACGGCCGTTTAACCAACACCGACACCATGCTCGTCGGCCAAGCCATCGGCAAAGAAATCGAGACAATTGAAGGGCTGTCGCCCACCGTTGGCGAACTGCACCCGATTCAGCAAGCGTTCATCGAAACAGGAGCCATCCAATCGGGCTACAGCACCCCCGCCATGATTTTGGCGACGAAAGCGTTGATCGCCGACAACGCCAACCCGACCGATGCCGACGCACGGGAAGCCCTTTCAGGCATTCTTTGCCGCGAAACAGGCTACGTTAAACCCGTCGAAGCCGTCCTTCGCGCCGCCGCCATGTTGCGTGGCGAAGAAGTCCCCAATCTGCAAGCCCCAACCGCTGGTATAGATTTGAAAGTTGTCGGGCAGCCAGAAACAAAAGTTGACGCGATCAAACTCGCCAAAGGCAACGCCGCTTTCGTGGATGATATTGAGTTGCGTGGCATGTTGTACGCTAAAATGTTGACCAGCCCGCACGCCCACGCCCGCATTGTGGACATTGATGATAGCGACGCGCTGGCATTGGCGGGCGTTCGCGCCACCGTGCATTACAAAAATGTGGCGCGGGTAAAATATGCCAGTGGCGGACAATCATACCCTAATCCGCCGCCGCTCGATCAAGTCAGCTTCGATAATAAAGTGCGCTATGTGGGCGACCGTGTAGCCGCCGTGGCCGCCGATACACCAGCGATTGCAGAAGCGGCGATTGCGTTGATTAAGGTTGAATATGAGGTTTTGGAAGCCGTTTTTGATGAAAACGAAGCCATCGCGCCCGGTGCACCCATCATCCATGACGAAGACGACCGCGACGACATTCACGACGCAAGCCGTAACATCGTCACCCATATTGAGGCTCTAGTTGGCGATACCGAACGCGGCTTTGCTGAAGCCGATCACGTTTTTGAGATGGATTATTACGTCCATCAAGTCCACGCCGTCCCCGTCGAACCGCACATCGCCATCAGTTGGTGGGACGCAGATGAGCGGCTGGTTATCCGCACGTCCACCCAAGTGCCATTCCACACACGGCGCATGGTCGCCCCCCTGTTGGATTTGCCTATCAGCCGTATTCGGGTGATTAAGCCGCGCATTGGCGGTGGTTTTGGTGTCAAACAAGAGATGTTGTTGGAAGACATCGTCGGCCATTTGACCATCAAAACGGGCAGACCTGTGCGGATGGAACTCAATCGCAGCGAGGAATTACGCAGTTCGCGTACCCGTCACCCGCAAACGATCACCTGGAAAACGGGGGTGATGGCTGACGGCACATTGCACAGCCAACGCTTCACCGTCGTCGCCAATACGGGCGCATACGGCTCACACGGGCTGACAGTGCAAACCGTGACGGGATTGCGCGGCCTCAGCAGTTACAACTGCCCCAACCGCGAATTCGACTGCATCGTAGCCTACACCAATCTGCCCGTTCCCGGCGCGTATCGCGGCTACGGCGGGCCGCAAGCCAACTTCAGCCTCGAAAGCCACATGGACGAAATCGCCCACGAGATGGGGCTTGATCCCATCGAATTCCGCCGCAAGAACTGGGTACAATCGGGCGACCCGATGC
>WFSA01000224.1 GCA_015486215.1 Anaerolineae bacterium
AGTGGGCGCGCAAATATATCGGCGCACGCGGCTTAGGCGTTAAATACGTCTTTGAGAATGGTCCCACAGTAGATGCTCTCTCACCCGAGAACCTCCTCTGCTTTATGAATGGGCCTCTCACAGGAACGGCCGCAAATATGAGCGGGCGGATGGCAATTGTGACCAAATCCCCCCTGACAGGGACGGTTACTGACAGTCATCATGGCGGTTGGTCGGCCGCACGCCTGCGCTGGTCTGGATTTGACGGTCTCATCTTCAAAGGCAAATCTGAAAAACCAGTATACGCTTACTGCGAAGATGGTACAGTCGAACTCCGCGATGCTTCTGAATTATGGGGCAAAGGCATTCACGAAACGATCAGCCATTTCAAAGAAAAATATGGCGAAAGAAACTTGACCGTGATGGCGATTGGGCCAGCCAGCGAGAATCTTGTCAAATTTGGATGCTGGATCAACGAAGATGATCGCGCCAGCGGCCGCGGCGGCACGGGAACGGTCGGCGGCTCCAAGATGTTGAAAGCAATCGTTGTCAAAGCGAAGAAAATCTCCATTAAAGCCAAAAACGAAGAAGAGTGGAAAGCAGCCCGTAAACGCACACTGGCTGCCATCATGGACGAGAAGAACATTACCAGCCCACGCAAAGGAGGGCTTTCTGTTTACGGCACCAACGTGTTGATGAATGTTACCAACACGATAGGTGCATTGCCAGCGTTGAACGGCCGTCAAACCGCTCTCGAAGGCGCAGAAAAACTTGGCGGCGAATACGTCAACGATAATATCCTTATCAGCAATCCTGCCTGTCATGCCTGCCCCGTCGGCTGTAAAAAAGAGGTCAAACTTACGACTGGCGAATTTGCCGGCCTGCAAATGGAGAGCGTCGAATATGAACCCGCATGGGCATTAGGCGCAAACTGCGGCAATACGGACATCAATTCTGTCGCCAAAATGATCGATATGGCTAACGATTTAGGCGTGGATGCGATTGAAATTGGGCATGTGATGGGCGCGTATATGGAAGCGACAGATAAAGGATACACCAATGGGGATGGCGGCCTTGCTACAGGCGATTATATGGCGATGGTAGATATGGTTGCTAAAGTCGCCATGCGTGAAGGTGTTGGTGATGTGCTGGCAAATGGAGCCAATGCTGTTGCCGAACATTTCGGTCATCCTGAAATTGCAATGACGTGTAAAGGACAGGGTATTGCCGCTTACGATCCACGCGGCATGAAAGGAATGGGCATTGCCTATGCGACTAGTAATCGCGGCGGATGTCACTTGCGGGCGTACACACCTGCTGTCGAGTTGAGCCTCATTCCGCTAACAGCCGATCCGCTGGAATGGAAAGGTAAAGGTGACATCACCAAATTGCTGCAAGATTTGCACGCCTTCTCTGACAGTTTGGACTTGTGCAAATTCTCTGCCTTTGCTGAAGGCGCAGAGGAGTATGCAGAGCAGTATGCGGCGATGCTCGGTTTAGATTCGTTTACGGTTGATGATGTGCTGGAAACGGGCGAACGCATCTACAATTTGGAACGGTATTACAATAACTTAGCCGGCTTCGGCGCAGGCAGCGACCAGTTACCGACGCGGTTCACGGAAGAGCCGTCCACAATGCCTGGTTCGGAAGGACATATCTGTGAATTGGACTTGATGTTGGAAGAGTATTATACGGGACGCGGCTGGGAAGATGGTGTTGTGCCAGAAGCGAAGTTGAAGGAGTTAGCGATTATTTAACAGGTATAAAAAGTCAGGCTTTTTGCAAAAGCCTGACTTTTTTATTTTCATCCTCCGCCGCGAAGGAGTTTGCGTTCGAGAGCGGTTTTTAAGGTTTCAACGGCCGTTTCCTCCCCCTCTAATAAAAATCGAATTTGCCCTACACGCAAAGATGCGATTTGATGATCTTCAATTTGCTTGACATGGGCAGTGATGGCTGGCGTTGTATAACGGCCGTTTCCCTCATCAATCATCCCCACCTTTTGTAAATACTCCCCCATCAACCATGCAGGAATACCAGCAATAATACGTTCTTCGGTGCACATATTTAGCCGCCACCGACGGCTGGAAAAATGTTTATTTTATCTGTGGAGGCGATGATAGTTTCCATTTTTTGGGCGAGGTATGGCGCATCACGGCCGTTTATAAATACATGCACATGCTGCCACAAATCCCCGTTCTCATCCAATAATTCCTTACGCATTGGGGGGAAACGGCTGACGACAATTTCCACCATCTCGCGCACAGTAGAATCCTCTGGCAACTCAAATACGACTGTCTTTTGACCTATAATCTGCCGTAAAGTGGCAAAAAAATGAATCTGCATAAACTATCCTCGTAAAACCCTGTTATAAGAAAAGAGAGGGCGCAGATAAAACAAAGAAATCTGCGTTCATCTTAATAATCCTGAAAATCTGCGTCCCCCTTCCCTCTTTACTGAATCAATCCTAGAGGATTTATATTCGCATTAATTTGTTTGTCAAATACGTTAAGGTGCGTGTGATAGCCGCACTCTGCCCGTCCGTAGCACAAATTACCAGCCGAATCCATCGTATAGCCGTAATTGCTCTCTGTCCCAATCGGATCGCCTTGTCTGATTTTTTGCCCGACAACGGCTATGTACTCTCCATGTAAAAAAGTTACCTGATACCGCTCATTCTCTAAGAGTAATGTTGTATTGCCGTACTCGTCCATATATAACGCCGTGATTTCCCCAGTGATGGGTGCTTTAATCACCGCTCCCGCCCCTGCTGTCAAATCTATCGCCATATGCCCATACGCATAGCCGTGCAGCCCCTGTGTGATGATATATTCATCATATGGTGAAATAAAATCGGCTGGTGCGCCGCCGATGGGGAGATCGGTTTCTGCTTGGCTTGGGGGGGCGACGGCCGTTTCCCCCTCTGCATCCATCACCTTCCCCATCGCACCCTGCCCCAATACAAAAAGTAGCCAAATTGTCAATAACAGCACTGGCAAAAGCAGCCATTGCGGACGCACTCCAGAACGGTAGGAATACTCATGATAAGCGGCTTCATACAGCGGTGGATCGTAGAACTCCTCCTCATAAACAGCCTCTTCATACACCCATTCCGTCTCCATTTCAGGAACGAAATCGTAAAGATCTGCTTCTATCTCATCATTTTGTGGGTAATACGCATCGTAAATCATTTTTTGCCCTACATGTGCGAACATACGTTCTAATATCAAGGATAATTGTACGCAATAAATCGAATCAACGCCAATTTGCGAATGAAGCAGTTCTGCATACAATTCAGGTAGCATATATCATTCGTAAATGCGGGATGCGGATTTAGGAGAACCTATTGACTAAAAAGAAAAAACAGGTGAAGTGGGAAACGGCCGTCAAACAGGCGATGTACAAAGCAACGGTAAAAGAGGCGAAGCGGCGCAAATCTCCCGCTTTTAATTATCGATGGGAACATGTAACGGCCGTTGTCACCCTTGCCGAAAAGTTAGCCATTTTAACAGGGGCGGATCGAGATATTATGGTTGCTGCGGCATGGTTGCACGACATTCGCAAAGATACAGGCGAAAGTCATCCTCGCAAAGGGGCGATCTTTGCCCGCAACTTTCTGTCGCAAACGGATTTCCCCAAGAAAAAGATCAAGCGGGTGGCAAGAGCGATTGAGCAGCATATGGGATTATGGCGCGATGAGCCGTTGACCATGCTTGAAGCGCAGCTATTGTGGGATGCTGATAAATTAACGAAAATTGGATTAACGGCCGCTGCTCATTGGACTGCGGGTGATATAGCCAGAGGACGGCGGCGCACGACGCGCGACATCATCAAGCAAGGGCGAAAAGCAGATTGGCAGGAAAAAACTATCGCCAGTATGCACAGCAAACCAGCTAGAAAAGCGGCCAAAAAGCGGTTGAAAGCGTATAACGAATTATGGGATAAATTAGAACAAGAGTTGGACGGGGGGGATTTGAAGTAGTGACCACTATGGAACAGTCAGGGCTGCTCAGTTCTTAAAAATGGGACAGTAATTGCACAGATAAAAGAGTAACATCTCAATATTTTGGGGTGAGTACAACAAATTAAGAAAGGAACAAATTGCGTCAGTCGAGTCAATCTGTTCTTTTCCAAATCTGCTGTACTCAGGTTCCCAATTTTTTAAGAAAATACAGTATCTTCTCAAAAAATTGGGAACAAGACTTGACAAATTTCATCAGCACTTTATTTTACACGAGTATCGTTAGGAAAATTTGTCAAGTCTCCCCAGAATACTGAGAAGATACAAAATACATTCTTACTTTGTAACTACTCAGCCCTTGTCCAAATTAACAACAAAGAGACGAAGAACGCAAAGTTTTTTTTCGTAATTGCCACCCCCAAGCCCGCCCCGCTTATCTCGTGATCGTGATCGATCTTTTTCCCCGATCACGATCACGACTAACGACAACGATCACGATCAGCGTATCTACCTATCTGCGTCGCTTTGGCTTTCGCGGTCTACGCTTACGCGGCTTTGATTTGCGCGTCAGTTTCTTAGTTTCCGTACTATCCGCGTAAAAACGAACCAATGGGTACGGATCCATATCCTCAAGCGGGCGGTCTTTCTGGTCTGGTGGAATGGCATCCATATTGAGCAACCCGATAACCGCGCATCCTTGCCCCACATCCCATCCTGGTTTCTGGTACGCAGCAGATAACATCTCTGCCAAGCCAGATAAATCAATAACGGCCGTTTCACACCCCCCACATAAATAGCCAAAATCACCATTCATTGCAAATTCATCAGCAGGCCGCTGACCATCGAATGTTGCAATTTGATACGGCCCCATATCCTGTACCAACCGTTGGCCGCATCGCGGGCAATTTTCTATACCCTCTTCCCGAAAAATAACCATCCGTTCAATTGTTCTGTCAATGTCATTACTCATTATTATTACCTCAATCGTATTTAATCGTGATCGTCCATCGTGATCGTGATCGATCTTTCTCTTCGATCACGATCACGACTAACGACAACGATCACGATAAATTCGTAATCGTGATCGTCCATCGTGATCGTGATCGATCTTTTTCCCCGATCATGATCACGACTAACGACAACGATCACGATAAATTCGTAATCGTGATCGCCCATCGTG
>WFSA01000225.1 GCA_015486215.1 Anaerolineae bacterium
CTTAAAAATTTTGATGTTTCAGCAATTGCACCCATATGTGGGGGTAATTGCAATTTAATTTGACATAATGTCTGGTTTGGTAAATGCTCGCTCAATATTGCTCAGGAGTGACTCCTTATCCACCAGCATATACAGGATTATTTATCACCGAACCCCTGCATGTGGGGGTTTGTTAATCTCTGATTTGAGCAAATTTTTAAGCAAACGGTGAGCAAAATGAAGTTTGACAAGTATTTGGAGAGTAAAATGAAAAAATCTACCGTTTTCCCCCGTATTTTGCTGGTTATTTTAGCATTGACCTTATTGTCTGCATGTAGCAAGACCAAGTTGACACCCGGTCAAGAACTTGAACTTACGCAAGAAGCAGAGGCACCACAAAGTGAGCCAGCAAATGATGATGCCGCCCCAGAAGTTGTTATGCCCACAGCCGCACCTGTGGATCCAGCAGCCGCTCTCGATGGCGGTGAAGCACAGCCCGATGCCTCCGCAGACGACGCGGCGGCCGATCCTGCCGTTGCCGATCCTGCCACTGACCCCGCCGCGACCGATGAAGGATCTGTCGATCCCGCCGCCGCAGAGGGAGGAACTAATACCCCAACGGCCGTTCCCGCAGAAGACGCTCCCGCAGATGATGCTGGTACAAGCGACGCTGCCAGCGTCACCACTGATGATGCAGTACCCGTTCCCGTTGCAAGTGACGGATCATACATCGTCCAACGTGGAGATAATTTATTCCGTATCGGTCTTAATAATGGCTGCACAACAGAAGAAATGTCAACCGCGAATAATATAGCGGCTCCATACACCATTTATATTGGGCAGACTATCCTTATTCCCGATTGTAATTAAGAAGTAAGCAGTTCATCAATAGAATATGATCCGCAGATTAGCGCAGATTAAATGTTTTTATCTGCATCAATTTGTAAAATCTGCGGATCATTCTTTTCTGGTTTATCCAGATTGCGAAACGAAAAGTTCAACTTCTCAGAGAATTCAATTTCTCTGAGAAGTTGAACTTTTCGGCGCAGGTGACAGGCACTTGGCAAGTACCTATTACCTTGCTTATCTATCTGACACGATCTGCGGATTTTTTATCTATCCTGTTCCAATATCGAACATAGGTTATACCGATTAGCTTCGCTCGTTTCTAATTGTTTGCGATGTGGAATTTCATCCTTTTTTTTATTTTTTTATTACTATTAGCAGCTTTTTTCTATTGGCTGTTCATCATCACTGAAGGTATTTTCTTGGGGCGGCGAGTTGTTATTTGGCTATATGACATCACGGCCGACAAGTACGATGAGATCAAAGAGTATGATGGTGAGGCAGAGGAATTTTTTATTATACGGCCGTTAATGCACCATCTCCGCCACGAACGCGCCCCGCTCGTTCTTGATGTGGCGACGGGGACGGGGCGGCTGCCTCATTATTTATTGGCCGAAGCGACATTTAACGGCCGTGTCATCGGTCTTGACCCTGCCCGCAAAATGTTAGCACACGCGCTCCCCAAAACAACTCCCTATCATCAACGGGCGGGATTGGTACAGGGAACGGCCGTTCCCCTCCCCTTCCCCGACAACTGTTTCCACGCCGTCACTTGTCTCGAAGCGTTAGAATTTTTCCCCGACAGCAAAACAGCACTATCCGAAATGGTGCGCGTTCTCAAACCAAACGGCACCCTTTTAATAACACGACGGCTAGGCATAGAAGGCAAATTATTCCTGCATAAATATCGAAGCGCAGATAATATCGTGACCTTATTGGAAGGAATGGGATTAGAAAAGGTAAATACCCAGCCATGGCAGATTGAGTATGAGCAGATATTTGGCCGTAAGAGCGGGTGATGAGTAAGCCGATTTTGCTGTTTTTGCACGGGTTCACAGGCAGCCGCGCTGATTGGAAGCCGATGCACAAGCTATTTCCCGCTTTCGAGACGGTTGCGATTGATTTGCCCGGGCATGGCGACAACCGCACACCTGCACCTTATACGATGGCGCAAGCGGCGGCTGAGATTATAGCGCAGATGGAAAAGGTGCGACTGGGTTCACGGCCGTTTCACTTGCTCGGTTATTCGATGGGCGGGCGACTAGCACTCTATACCGCCCTGCATTATCCCCATTCCATTTTATCATTGACGCTAGAAAGTGCCTCTCCCGGATTGCAAGATGAGACAGCCCGTCAGCAACGCCGTCAGCACGATAACGCCCTCGCCGACCGCATCGAACGAGACGGCCTCCCCGCCTTCGTTGATTTTTGGGAAAAATTATCATTATGGGACAGCCAACAGCAGCTTGCAGACGAAACCCGCGCCGCTTTACGGCAACGACGCTTGCAAAATGATCCCGCTCAGCTTGCCGACAGCCTGCGCTGCATAGGCACAGGTGCACAGCCCTCCCTCTGGCCTCATTTGGGAGAACTAACAATGCCTGTCCATCTCATCATCGGCGCGTTCGATCATAAATTTATCGCCATCGCCCAAGAGATGCGGCGAGCGATGGAAGAGGCACAGTTAGATATTGTGGAAGGGGCAGGGCATACAGTACATTTAGAACGGCCGTTACACTTTGCAAAACTCATCAACGAAGCCCAACACACCAACTAATACTTAGGAACGAGGATTTATTTAACTACCAAAGTTGTCATTCCCGCCCCCATCCCCACCTTCGTGAGAGCAAACTCTTTTAGGCAGGAACCCATGATTTCCCAGACGTAACATCTCAATAAATCGTGGAAAAGATTTGACGAATTTCATCAGCACTTTATTTTACACAAGTATCATTAGGAAAATTTGTCAAGTCTCCCCAGAATACTGAGAAAATACAAAACGATCACGAAATACGATCACGACAATCATAACGCATAAATTCCCCTCAACTCGCATGTTATGTCAATTACAGGGTTGCTAAAAATAGTATAGACTTGGAATATGCAATCGCCCTATCAATTTTCCCACAACCGCCCCAATTTATGCTATCATTACAAACAGGCGACCATCCCCGTATCATACACACCATCGCCTTGTATTCATTGTATGACTAACCACAGGAGAGTAAATTATGACAGGAGTATTCATTGGCTTCATATTTGGCTTTGGAATTTGGTTTTTCCTGCGCTATGTGCTGGGCGGTTTTTTCACCGTTGGGCAAAATGAACGCGCTGTAAAAACACGGTTCGGCAAGGCAAATCGCATCGGCAAAGCAACAACATTAGACGATCCTATCGCTGACCGTCTAAACGAAAAAGATAAGGAGCGATACATTTATCCTCAACTAAAAGTGATTCAACCGGGCGGCCCTTATTTCAAATGGCCGTGGGAACGGGTACACAAAGCGACCATCGCCACTAACACCCTCAATATGGCACGCGATTTGGAGACCCCATCCGCCAATAATAACGGCAAAATGTTAGAGGCAGTCACCAAAGATCAACTCAATATCGGATTAACAGGACAGATACGGTATCGCGCCTCTGAACGCAATTTATACGCCTATCTCTTTGGCGTAAAAAATCCAATCGTTCACACGATGGGATATTTTGTCGCCATTTTACGGCAGCGCATCGCCAATTTTGAATCCGAAGAGAATATACTGGAGGGATCGGGCATCAATTTAGAAGATGAGTTGATTGACGGTATCTCCATCAACGATTTACGCAAAAACCTGAACGCTATCAACGATTATATGGAGTCGGAATGTGCATCGGCCGAAGCGCGGTACGGCATCGTCTTTGACGCATCGCTCATCACGGGCATAGACCCGCCGCAACAGGTTGATTCCGCATTGGCGGCGATCAACACCGCCCATAATGTCGTTTCATCAGAAATTTCCTTAGCAAGAGCGGAAGCGGATCAAACCATTGTCCAATCAAAACGGGCGGTGGAAATTGAAACGTTACGCGCCCAAGCAGAGGTTGAACCATTGAACGCTTTGGCCGACCAATTACGTGATCTTAAAGAACATGGCCCCAACGTATTGGCGGCTTATTTACGCAATGTACGGTTGAACTTATATTCAAAAGCAGAAAAAGTTATCTTGGAGGTGGAAAAATGACCGAGTTTTTCGTCACATTTATAGTCGTATTTTTCACCTTCTTGATTGGAGAACCGATTTTTCGCTTCTTTTTGCGTGTTTTTGGCTTATATGCCATCGTGGAAGAGGGAACGTGCCATGTATACGTTCTATTCGGTAAAGTTATCGGGGTGATAGAAGAGCCGGGTTTGCAGCTTCTTTGGATCAAGTTAGGGCCGCGTGCGTTAATTGTCAATTGGATTGGCAAACGGCATGTTTTGGATATGCGCCTTGACCAACAATACCTTCGCAGCTTACCCGTCAATTCAGAAGAGGGTGCGCCAATGGGGATTGGTGTGTGGTATGAGATGTTCATCAGCAATCCTGTTGATTATCTGTTCAAGAATACTGATCCGCGCGGGTCGTTAGCCGCTAATGTCAGCAATGCGACGGTGCGGATGTTGAGCAATATGCCGTTGAATGCTATGTTGGAGACGCGCCATGTAATGAGCCGCGCTGTGCGGGCGGAAGTGTCGCCAAAATCGCATGAGTGGGGATATAAGCTGGGATCGGTTTATGTTCGCAAGGTGCATTTCCGTGATGGAAATATGATCCACCAGATCGAGGAAAAGGTGGTCAATCGGCTGCGGCAAGTGACATCAGCTATTCGACAGGATGGGAGTAATCGGGTGAATATCATCACCAATTCCGCTGAACGGAAAGCGGCCGTTGCATTTGCTCAAGCGGATGCGATTCGGCCGCAGATCGTGGGCAAAGCATTGCATGCAATCAGCAAAGATAATGATGTTGAAGAGGCGTTATTCGATATTCTGGAGATGAAGAATATTCTGGAAGGGGAAGGGAAGGTAACGCTCTTGTCAAAGGGAAGTGAGTTGACGAAGCAGTTATTGGCGGCTGAGAGATAATCAACATTTAGCTGTTCAACAAAAAAAGAGTACGCAGATGAGGAAGTATATATCTGCGTACTCTTTTTTTGTGTGGAGTGATATTGGGGGAAGTGAGGCGGTTACATATTCCAAAATTTAACACGGATTGGACAGATGGATACAGATAGAAAGACCAAAATCGGTGAAATCAGCGTGATCGGTGTCCAATTTCGACATGGTTCAAATTAGGGTAAATCGTGTCTTCTCAATAAATCGTGGACAAGACTTGACAAATTTCATCAGCACTTTATTTTACACGAGTATCATTAGGAAAATTTGTCAAGTCTCCCCAGAATACTGAGAAGATACGTAAATCGTCTTTAGTAACCGTCTATAAACAACTTCCCTTTTTTACATGGGCAAAGCCCTTTGAAAAAGGGAGGTAATATATAGACTATCACTTAGGAACGATGATTTATTTAACTACCAAAGTTGTCATTCCTGCCTTCGCAGAGCCTGCCCTCATGAAGATGGGGGAATGGCAGGTGGAAGTTTCTGGTTTTATTTAATCCTTATTCCTTACAGTTGTTGCATGATTGAGCGACCATAAAGGGGCAGCCACAAGGGGCACCCTTACGGGAAAAAATTGCAGGGGCGCGGCCTTGTGCCCGCCCTCAAAGTGTAAAAACCATCTTGCATAAAATGAACCATGTCCCAATTTTAAAACAAGATCAATTCAATTTTGTAATTTCTCAAAAAGTTGGGGCATGATTACAACTAATTAAGAAAGGAGCGAATTTACTCGACTGACATAATTTGTTCCTTTCTTAATTGGTTGTAATCACCCCGAAGTATTGAGAAGATATTCAATTTTCTGTAAAAATGAGTATACAGCCGCCCTATGGATCGTTCGTTATTATTTGTCAAAAATCCATGCTATACTGCCTGCTGACCAATGAGGAATTAAATTATGCAAGTAACGAGTATTAATTTTAAGCGTAATAACGGCCGTTATCTCCGTTATTTATTGGTGGTTCCTGTCACCGCCGCCGTATTAGCAATATTGCTCATAGCACTCATCGTCAACATTTATCGCTATACTCATACAGAACGCATCTTTACGGGTGTGATGATTAATAATGTTGACGTAAGCAAAATGACCCGCACGGGGGCTCTGGCTGCTTTGACCGACGAATTCGCCATTCAAAACAAAGAGTCAATTACGCTCATCAACCCATCAACCGGGCAGGAATGGAAAATGAAGCCGAGCAATCTGGGATTAACGCTGGATGCGAACGGTACAATTGACGCTGCCTACGCTATTGGGCGACAGGGCAGCCCGTTGGAGCAAATTAAGGGGATGTTTGATGGCTGGTATTACGGCCGTTCTATCCCCGCTGTCGTCGTTTTAGATGAAGCAATGTTAAACAAAGCGTTAAACAGCTTGGCAACTGAGATAAATGTGGCTGCGTCGGATGCCGTTTTGGATTATGGGGAAACGGCCGTTTATACGCCCGCTCAAAACGGCAGATTACTTGACATAGCTGATACAAAATCCCGCCTAATCCCCCCTTTAACCGCTTTCCAGCCTGCCCGTGTCGAATTGCTCATACATGATGTACAACCAGCCATCGCCGATAGTGGTGTAGCAGCCAGAGAAATTCAACAGATTCTCAACAATCCGCTTTATTTTTACATCGCTGAACCATTAGATGCATCTGATTTGGAACGGATTGAGCTGCCAAGCGAAGTATTGTCAAAATGGCTGCGGGTAGAGATGAAGGAAACGGCCGTTGGCAGTGAACACCATCTTCTCATAGACGAAAACGCTGTCTATCATTGGCTGCGCCAATTTGAGGCCCCCCTATACCGCGAATCCGTCAATGCCCGCTTTTATTTTGATGATGCCACCAGTGAACTGGTGTTAGTCGCACCGCATATAAACGGCCGTGAGTTGGATATTGAAGCGACAGTACAAACCATCACCGACCGTATAGGCAGTTCCGACCACTCCATCCCCTTTAGCTTTACCGAAATCACCCCGCTTGTCAGTGCCGACGCAACCGCAGAAGAGTTAGGCATAACTGAACTGATCAACGAGACAAGTACCTGGTTCTACGGTTCCAGTGATGCCCGCAAACATAATATCTCTCGCGCAGCGGCCAACTTTTACGGCATCGTCATCGCTCCCGGTGAAGAGTTCTCCTTCAACAAATATCTAGGCAGCATTAGCGAGGATGACGGGTACACCGAAGGGTTGATCATCGTCGGCGGGCGCACGATCAAAGGGATTGGCGGCGGCACTTGTCAAGTCAGCACCACATTATACCAAACAGCGTTCCTCAGCGGCTTCCCCATCACCGAACGATGGGAACATGGGACATGGCTTAACTATTACAACGACGGACAAGGGCCGGGCATGGACGCAACTATTTATACCCCGATTGTTGATATGAAGTTCATCAACAACACACCGCACCATTTATTGCTGGAAAATTATTACAATGAAGAGTTAGAAGCGTTAACCTTTAAGTTTTACAGCACCAGTATGGGGCGCGAGGTCGTCAAAGGAGAACCCCAATTTTTCAATGAGACGGAAGTCCCCGGCGATGAGGAAGATGTTTGGGAATATGATCCTGATATGGAGACTGGCACAGTCATCCAAATTGACATCGCCACACAAGGGGCTGATGTAACGGTAGATCGGCAAGTCTTTAATGTTGATGGTGAACCCATTTTAGAAGAAACTGTATACAGTCATTACATTCCCTACCCCAATTCATACCGTTATGGGCCAGGCGTGGAACCGTATAGTTATGATCTTGTTCCGCGTAATTAGGGCTGTTTCGTAACTTCTCAAAAAGCTGAGGGCATGAGTACAGCTAATTAGGAAAGGAATGAATCTACTCGACTGACGTAATTTGTTCCTTTCTTAATTGGATGTAATCACCCCGAAATACTATGGATAAGAGTTGACAAATTTCATCAGCACTTTATTTTACACGAGTATCATTAGGAAAATTTGTCAAGTCTCCCCAGAATACCGAGAAGATACGCTCAGCAGTATAAATGAACTTTCAGGCGGCAAGGCACTTGGCAAGTGCCTGTCGCCTTGGCCATGTCCCATTTTGAAATTGTAGGGCGATTGCAACCTCCAAATCGCAATGTTAAATTCCAAATTTACACCGTTTTTAATAGCTCCGCAATTCACATGTTATGTCAATTGCGGGGAATTTATGCGTTATGATTGTCGTGATCATATTTCGTGATCGGTTTCGTGATCGGTTTTTTCGATTTTCGATCACGAAAACGATCACGAAAACGAATTAAGGCGAGGTTGCAATCGCCCTATTTGAAATTGCTGATCAATAGACAAATCCGTCTGTTCCTATTAAAATTACAGGATAAATGTCTATACTTAATCCGTATACCATATTCGTAAACCTATAGGGAAAAATAAAATGAAACAAGCAGAAACAGTTATCAGCTCAAAAACGAAGACAATAATTATAGGATGGGAACGGCCGTTTACCATCATCGGCGAACGCATTAACCCTACAGGTCGTAAAGCGTTGGCACGAGAGATGGCGGCGGGCGATTTTAGTCGTGTGGAGAAGGACGCATTAGCGCAAGTCATCGCTGGCGCACATATCTTAGATGTGAACGCAGGCATTCCGATGGCTGATGAACCAGCCATCATGGCGCAGACGATCAAGCTAGTGCAATCCATCACCGATGCCCCAATCTGCATTGATTCCTCCGTCGTTGCCGCGCTGGAAAGCGGGCTGAAAGTGGTCGAAGGCAAAGCGTTGGTCAACTCCGTCACTGGCGAAGAGGAGCGGCTGGAACTGGTGCTGCCCTTAGTGAAAAAGTATGGCGCGGCCGTGATTGGCATTTCCAACGATGAGACGGGTATCTCCCACGATCCCAATGTGCGTTTTGATGTTGCTAAAAAGATCGTCGAACGGGCGATGGATTATGGCATTCCCAAAGAAGATGTCCTCATCGACCCCTTAGTCATGCCCATCGGCGCAGTGCCGCTTTCTGGGCGGCAAGTAGTCGCTTTGCTGCGCCGCATCCATGATGAGTTAGGTGTAAATACAACCTGCGGCGCGAGCAATATTTCCTTTGGTCTGCCAGCCCGTGAGGGGATCAATAGTGCCTTCTTGGCGATGGCGATTGGAGCTGGGCTGACCTCTGCCATCACCAATCCATTAAAAGCAGATGTGAAAAAGACAGTCATGGCGGCTGATGTGTTGATGGGACGGGACGAAAATTGCATGACATGGATTCAAGCAAACCGTAAACCCGCCGCAGAAGGTGAAGAAGGAAGAGGCGGCCGTCGCCGCCGCCGCCGTCGTGGATAATTTTTGATAGGGATACCCTAACAAGGTATTTATAGGTATTTTTGTAACTTCTCAATATTTCGGGGTGACTACAACGGATGAAAGAAATAAACGGATAGCGCAGTCGAGAAAACACCCGTTCATTTTCATAATCCGCTGTAGTCATACTAAGGGAAAACTCGTAAATAACTGTGGCCAAGGTGACAGGCACTTGGCAAGTGCCTGTCACCTGAAAGTCCAAAGTTAAAAACGAACCTTCCCTAAGGAACAAGGGCATCTTCTCAGTATTCTGGGGAGACTTGACAAATTTTCCTAATGATACTCGTGTAAAATAAAGTGCTGATGAAATTTGTCAACTCTTGTCCACGATTTATTGAGAAGATACCCTCGTTCCTAAAAACAAAATAATTTCCCCGCTTTTTTGAGAAGATACGTATTTTTTAACACGGATTGGGTGGATGAACACGGATAAACGCGGATTTTTATCTGCATATATTCTGGGAATCTGCTCTAATCCGTGTTTCGTTCTTACCATAAACAGTACAATTATCGCCCATATATTATGACAATAGAATATCAAGTTATTTTTATGCCATCAGGAAGACGCGGGCAGATCGAAGAGGGAACGGCCGTTCTGGAGGCAGCTCGTCAATTAGGGGTGCAGATCGAGAGTGTTTGCGGCGGTAATTTGGCATGCAGAAAGTGCCATGTACGGCTGGAGACGGGACAGTTTGCCAAGCATGGCATCCACTCCAAAGCTGACCATCTCTCCCCTATCGGCGAGGCAGAGCAGGCTGCGCTGGAGAGAATGAGGATTAAAGACGGCCGTTTATCCTGCACTGCCCAAATTCAAGGAGACGTGCTGATCGTCGTTCCCGAAGAGAGTCAGGGGCAAAAACAGACCATCCGCAAAGAAGCGACCAAGCGGGAAATCACGCTTGACCCTGCTATCCGTCAACTTGTCGTGAGCGTACAAACGGCCGAATTGGGCGAACATCGGGGAGAATGGGGGCGAGTGCAGGATGCACTGCGCAAAGAATGGGGAATCGAAACGGCCGTGATCGATCTGCCCGCCTTACGCCGTCTTCAACCCGCCTTACGCGATGGCAAACGACGCATCACCCTCACTTTGCGGCAAAACCGCGAGGTGATTGACGTGCAGGCCGGGCGCGTAGAAACAACTTACGGGCTGGCCGTAGACATCGGTTCGACGACGGTGGCCGGGCATTTATGCGACTTACGCACAGGCGATATTTTGGCAACCGAATCGTTGATGAATCCGCAGGTGGCGTATGGCGAAGATTTGATGAGCCGCATCTCCTACACGACGCTGAACAAGGGCGGGTTAAGCCGCCTGCATAAAGGAATCATCACTGCGCTAAATAAAATCATTTTGCGAACGGCAAAGCGGGCAGGCATCAAGGCGGGGCAAATCCAAGAGGCTGTTTTTGTCGGCAACACAACGATGACCCATATTTTATTGAATATCCACCCTGAAGCGTTGGGCGGCGCACCGTTTGCGCTGGCAAATCGGGATGGAATGGATGTGAAGGCGCGTGATTTGGGGCTGCGGATGGGGGCAGGAGCGACTGTCCACATCCTACCATCCGAAGCAGGGCATGTCGGCGCGGATAATGTCGGCGTTCTCATCGCGGAAGAGCCGTACAATCAGGATGAGGTGACGCTGATCGTTGACGTTGGCACGAATGCGGAGATTGTGTTGGGCAATCGGGAGTGGCTGTACAGCGCGTCCAGCCCGACGGGGCCAGCGTTTGAAGGGGCGCAGATTGAGCATGGAATGCGGGCTGCGCCAGGTGCGATTGAGCGTGTACGCATCGATCCTGTCACCAAAGCGGCCGCTTTTGAGGTGATTGGGGGCGGAAAGGCGGCTGGTATTTGCGGCTCTGGCATTATTGAGGTGGTGGCTGAACTATATTTGACGGGGGTATTGATGGCAAACGGCCGTTTTGATCCAGCGTATACAGGGGAGCGGATAATGTGGGACGGCCGTAAAGGGGCGTATATTTTGGCGTTGGCCGACCAGACGACGAACGGCGAGCCGCTCCTCATCACACAGGATGATGTGCGGAATATCCAATTGGCAAAGGCGGCGTTGTATGCTGGGGCAAAATTATTGATGATGCGGGCAGGGGTGACTGCCGTTGATAAAATCGTATTGGCGGGGGCGTTTGGCAGTTATATCGACCCCAAATACGCGATGGTGCTGGGGTTGATCCCCGATTGTGATTTGGAAAAGGTGACGGCAGTTGGCAATGCGGCTGGTGACGGGGCGCGGATCGCGCTATTGAATCGGCAAAAGCGCATTGAGGCGCAGAAGTTGGTGCAACGGGTGAATTATGTGGAAACGGCCGTTGATCCTGATTTCCAAGAGGCGTTCGTCAAAGCGATCCACCTCCCCCATGCAGAAGATCCATTCACCCATATTGCCGCGTTGCTACCAACGAAAAAGGCCGCACCAACACGCCAGCGCAGGCGCAGACGACGACAATAACTGATGAAAAAACGTAAAACAGCCTTGATCATCTGCGGCGCGTTGAGACGAGAAGTACATGCGATCAAAGAGGCGCACGGCTGGGATGTCGATCTGCTCAGCGTCTCGGCACGACTGCACAATCATCCACAAAAAATCGGAACGGCCGTGCAAGAGCGCATCCATCGCGCCAAAGAGTCGCATGAACAGGTGATCGTCGTCTATGGCGATTGCGGCACGGGCGGCCAGCTAGATAAAATACTAGAAGAGGAAGGGGTGGAGCGCATCGCAGGGCCGCATTGTTACGAGATGTACGCGGGCAATCAAGCGTTTTCAACGATGATGGAGGAGGAACTGGGCACGTTTTTCTTGACTGATTATCTATTAAACCAGTTTGAGTATTTGATCATCGAAGGGATGGGATTAGACCGCTATCCTGAATTGCTGGATACGTATTTCCACCATTACGGCCGTTTACTCTATCTCGCCCAAACAGACGACCCCGCTCTGCGCCAAAAAGCAAAGTGGGCAGCCGACTATTTGGGGCTAACATTGGAGATCAGACAGACGAGATATGGTGCATTGGAAAGTCGCTTAACTACACTGATGGAAAAGGCCGATGAGCATAGCTTAACGTAAAACAGTTCTCATTCTGGCATGGTAAAGCAAAGCCTTTGATTTTTGAAGCATGCCCTCATTCCTCAAAGATGTCAGTTGGGGTAATACTCGATTTTTTAGCCCACATAGGGGATAAGGCCATCACTTGTTTGTCTGCGTGGTAGCTACTGCGTACTAATGGCGCACTTTCCACCCATTTGAACCCCATTTCTAATCCAATCTGCTTTAATTTTATGAATTCATCCATCGTATAGTAGCGTTCCATTGGCAGATGGGAGTTGCTTGGTTGTAGATATTGGCCGATGGTGAGAATGTCTACGCCCCATTCCACCAAATCCTTCATCACCTCTATAATTTCATCCCACTCTTCGCCCAATCCAACCATAATACCGCTTTTGGTCAGCACGTCCGCATCCATCTTTTTAGCATTGGTCAATGTTGCTTTTGTCCATTCATACCGATCTTGCGGCTGTACTTTTTTAAAAAGGCGCGGCACAGTCTCTACATTATGGTTAAGAATCTCGGGACGGGCATCCATGACAATTTTTAACGCTTCTTCGCTCCCCTTAAAGTCGGGAATAAGCAGTTCGATGGAACAATTTGGCTGTACTTCACGGATATTTTCGATACAGGCAGCAAAGATGGGTGCGCCGCCATCTTCGCGCTCATCTCTGTTGACGGAGGTGATGACAACGTGGCGCAAATTCATATTTTTGACCGCTTCGGCTAATCGTTTTGGCTCATCCCAATCAATGGGGCGTGGTTTACCTGTTTTTACATCACAGAAGCCGCAGCCTCGTGTGCATATATCGCCCAAAATAAGGAAGGTCGCTGTGCCTGCTTTCCAACATTCGCCCATGTTTGGGCAATGCGCTTCTTCACAAACGGTATGCAACTCTTTGCTCCGCATCAGCCGTTTTAAGCTGCGATATGTTTCTCCTTTTGGGGGACGCACTTTGATCCAATCTGGCCGCCGCATCGCTCTTCTTTTCTTTTTGGTATTGGTGCTACTGATAGTATCTATCTTCACTATTGGCATATATTATCTCTTTATATTCGTCTCCACCTGTATCTTAAAAATATGTTCAAAGGCGGTGAGGAGCGGGGGCAGTATGTTTGTGATGGGTAACGGCCGTTTTAACACGTTCTCTACGCTTGTCACACCATGATCTGTGATTCCACAAGGCACGATTCCTGTAAAATAGGATAAGTCTGGGGACACATTTAAGGCAAACCCGTGACTGGTTATCCCTTGATGATTGATATGCACCCCAATGGCGGCGATTTTGTTCAATCCGTCAGCTTCCTCTACCCACACACCAACATGATTATCGTAACGACGGCCGTTTACCCCCACCGCCGCTAATGTTTGAATGATCACCTCTTCAATATCATGTACATATGTTTTGATCTGGGACAATCCATATCGTCCAATCCTTTTCAAGTTCAAAATTGGATAGCCGACGAGTTGACCCGGCCCGTGATAGGTAATATCTCCGCCTCGATCTACCCGATGCACGGTGATATTTCGTTCAGCTAATATCGTTTCATCCCATAACAAGTTTTCAATTTTGCCGCGCCGCCCTAAGGTGTAGGTATGCGGATGTTCCAGCAGGATCAACTTATCTATCAGGTCAGGCGACTTGATGCGTTCATTTACTAATTTTTTTTGCCATTCCCAGCTATCTATATATGGTACTGTTCCAGCCCACTCTACATTTATCATGCGCGAATCATATCAAAATTCGGCATGGTTCAAAATAGAGATAAATATCTTATAGCTACTCAGCCTATCAATTATTTCACCACAAAGAAGCAAAGATCACAAAGAAAATCTTAAAAAACTTCGTGTTCTTCGTGTCTTTATGGTTAATTTGGACAATGGCTGAGTAGTTACTCGTGGACAAGACTTGACAAATTTCATCAGCACTTTATTTTACACGAGTATCATTAGGAAAATTTGTCAAGTCACCCCGAAATATTGAGAAGTTACCGTCAATCCGTGAAATCTGCGGATCATTCTTTTCTGGTTTATCCAGATTAGGATGAACGCAAATTTTCTTTGATTCATCCGCGTTTATCTTGATAATCTGCGTCCTATTATCTTCTATGAACTGTAAAGCAAAACTTTTGATTTATGAACCATGTCGCGGAAACTAAGGGAAGGTTCGTAAACAACTTTGGA
>WFSA01000226.1 GCA_015486215.1 Anaerolineae bacterium
ATGTGTATAAGAGACAGGGGAGGTGGGATCAGGGGGCAGTGGGTGGGGATCGGCTTTTCGATCACAGTAGATTTGGTAGGCACAGCGGCGACAGGGGGCGTGATCGGCCGTTTTCTCCCATACTTCTGTTTGCAAACGGCCGTTTATATCCTTAACAATTCCTTCAATTTCTGCCCAATTGCGCTTGTGCCACGCGGCATCATATTGGATGCGGCGCGGGGCGTTGGGATCGTTCACATACCAATAGGTCAGACTCACATTGCCGGGCGAAATGGTGTTCGGGCTGATCGCTTGGCCACTCTCGACGACCATCGCTAAATAGAGGCGTGTCTGCCAATCGGCGTGCAGGGCAGCGGCGTTGCGCGGACGGCCTGTTTTCCAATCGAATAGGTGCAGATGCTCATTATTGCGTATCAATAAATCAAATCGCCCTGTCAAAAAATGATCGCCAATCGGCACGGTCAAGGTGAGTTCGGGCAGATAGCCGCCGTCGGGCAACAGGGTTTCGCTCTGTTGAAAAATCGTGTACCAGTCGCGTATGGCGGGGGGAAGGGCGGCTTTGTCTGTTTTCAGATGGAGAAAGCGGCGTTCGAGAAGGTTGTGGAACTGTTGTCCGTTTTGCAGAGAAACGGCCGTTTTCTTGTCCATCGGCGCGGTCGGCCACGCGAGCTGACGCAGATAACGCAGCTCAAAACGGCGCGGGCACTCTAAAAAATCGATCAGCCGTCCCCGACTGAGAATGAATGGAGTCATTATCAATTCAAAAATAAATAAAACGTAGATGAGTCCCGTCTTTACAATTTGTCTTGTGTTGGGCGACCCGCTGGGTCGTCTAAAAAGTGTAAAGATCATTTCATCAAAAATGGACCATGTCAAAAATGAACCATGTCAAAAATGAACCATGTCGAAAATGTATCTTCTCAATAAATCGTGGAGAAGACTTGATAAATTTTATCAGCACTTTATTTTACACGAGTACCATTAGGAAAATTTGTCAAGTCTCTCCAGAATACTGAGAAGATACTCGAAAATCTTAAAAAACTGTGTGTTCTTCGTGTCTTTCTGGTTAATTTGGACAATGGTCGAGTAGCTACTACAGATCAACAACAGCATCACGGAATTTTTGCTCAAGTTGTGGATTATGCTGCCATATTTTGCCGTCGGGAGAGCGCATATACAGGGTTGGGATGCCCCAATGCGATTCGCCCAGCATATACGCACCGATTCGCATGTCGGTAACGGCCGTATCCAACGGCCGTCCAGAGATTAATCCCCCATATAGATCGCGGGTGAACCCCGGCGCGACATCATCACGGATGTTGAACTTCATGGCAATAACGGCCGGAATTTCGGCGTGGACAAGTGCGGTCGCCACACTGCCGAACGCATCTTGCGTACCGCTCGCGGCTGTTTGGCACGCATTCAAAATGACCGTTTTAATGCCCCGCCCCGCCATCATCACCATCAACTGTTCGCCCGTCACTTGATGCGAATTACCAGTTTTGTTTTCAAAGGAGAGTGTGCCGGGCTGATCCCCGCTTTGTCCGCCATGCCCGATGAAATGAAAAATATGCGGCCTTTTATCGAGAGCGCGGCGCACACGGCCGATTTCCGCATTTCTTAAAATCTCCCATTGCACATCCTTCCCCATCGCTCTCAAGAGCGTGCGGATGATGTCCACCTCTTTTTTTACGTTCAGGCTCGCCAAATCATGCGGCTCAGAGACGACGACCAGCAGTTTGAGCGGGCTGGGAACGGGGAGGGATTGACTTTTGAACGGCCGTTCTTCGTAACGCACCATCGGCGTATCCAGATGTAAGGCGTAATACCCGAACGCATCGTCATAGCAATATTCCCACGGCAGTTTCTGCAATTCTGGCGGTTCAATTTGTAACCGAAGGCGCAGGCCATCCCTTTTTTCTGCCATATCAGCCCTATTGGCAAAAAGCACCTCTTTTACATGTTCTGGGAAAAGGAGCTTGTGTAAATACTGCCCCAATTCGCGCACATCTTCCTCTTTCACTTTGCGCGTTCTATTTATTTTGATGCGCTGGATAAGTGTGGTGAGGTAGGCGGCGGCGGGGTTGATGTTTTGTTCATCATGGCCGCTCAGGCCGAGTGGATTGTCGCCGACTTCGATGGGATAACGGCCGTTTGCGTTCTTGCCCCGTATTCGCAAATCAAAATTGTGGTAGACGCGCTCTCGTTGGCTGTAGATGAGGGGCGGCTCGCTCTCTTGCGGGACGGCGCGGAAGGGGGTCAGGTCAAGGCGGGGGGATTGTTGCTGGACAGCGTTGAGGAGATCGGAAAAACGGCTGTTTTCCTCCATAAATGTCTGCAATGTCCGCGCCTGCGCTTTTAGAACAATGTCCTCGTTGCTCCATGAATAATAGCCTGATTCAGCTAAGAGCAACTGCTCGCATTGTATGTCCCCTATGGTGGTGCAGATAGTTTTGAGTGGATATCTGTTTTCTTCGGGATTGTTCAGCCGTGCATTTTGGCAGGATTGAACGATGAGAAGGGGGAAAAACGGCCGTGCGTTGGGCAGTAATTTCATCTCAAAAAGTGTGCTGAACAAAATATCAAGCCGTTTCAGACTCATCGCCTTGATCGTGATTTTGTGTACCCGCTCCGTTTTATAGGTGGGTAAATCATCAACTTCAAACCCCAATGCGTGCCATATATCACGTAATTGGTCATTATCACATTGTTTGAGTAACTCTTTCAGCAACATATTTAATTGATAAACCAAAAACTCTGCCTTACAGTTTACGAAAACTGAATAGTACTTTGGCCTAAGCTCTTCGGGGTTTTCTGTAGTGCAATTTTACAAAATTGCACTACGATAATTGCGGGAGAACTTCCGCCAGTGTGTAATCCGCGTGCGAAGCATCCGCGTTACACTTCGTATTTTTCTATTAAATTCTAGTCAAATATTCGCCGCTTTCTGTATTAACACGAATTCTGTCCCCAACTTTGACGAACAGCGGGGTACGCACTTGCAACCCTGTTTGTGTGGTGCAAAGTTTGGTCGCTCCAGAGGAGGTGTCCCCAGCGATGGCGTTATCCGTCTCGACTATATCAAACTCCATCGTGATGGGTAGTTTATAATCAAGGACTTCACCTTCATAAGAGAGCAGCTCCATCTCCATATTATCAATGAGATAATGTTTATCCTCTTCAAGGACGGCGCGGGTGAGTTGTTTTTGCTCGTAGGTGGCGGTGTCCATGAAAACATAGAATTGGCCGTCATCGTAGAGGTATTGAAACGGCCGTTTTTCTAAACGAATATCCTGCACACGGTCGCCAGAGGTATATGTTTTTTGCGAGTTTGATCCTGTGCGTAAATTACGCACATACACGCGAATCGTTGCTTTGCCGCGTCCCGGCTTTTTATGTTGGTACTCAGTTACTTTATATAAATCGCCGTTCTCTTCATAAGAGACACCACGACGCAGTTTATTCACATCAATCATAAGAAAGACTCCTGTAGAAATTATCAATTATCAATTGGCAATAGGAATGTGCCAATGAAATGAGGGGTTGTTACTATCGTGAGTCAAGTTTAACATAAATAGAAACATTTGCAGAACTTATCCATCTGCGATTGTAGGGCGATTGCAACCTCCAAATCGCACTGTTAAATTCCAAAGCTACACCGTTTTTAGCAGTCCCGCAATTGACATAACATGTGAATTGCGGGGAATTTATGCGTTATGATTGTCGTGATCGTATCTTCTTAATAAATCGTGGACAAGAGTTGACAAATTTCATCAGCACTTTATTTTACACGAGTATCATTAGGAAAATTTGTCAAGTCTCCCCAGAATACGGAGAAGATACTATCCGCGTTTATCCGCTAAATTCGCGTGCGGAGCATCCGCGTTTGAAGTTTGAGAAACAATTTGCCTCTCCCGTTGCTTTTGTTATAATTCCCCTCGTTCTTCCTCAGTAGCTCAATGGCAGAGCATGCGGCTGTTAACCGCAGGGTTGTTGGTTCGAGTCCGACCTGAGGAGCCAACCTGATCAAGCTGTCCTCAACTTTAAGTTGTGCGGACAGCTTGATTTTTTTGTGCCTAACGGCCGTTATCCATTAGGGCAATTGCAACCTCCAAATTCTGCTGTTATAAAAAGTGTGCTAAAGCGCACTGCGACGGACGTTTTCAACATGCTTTAGGAACGAGGATTTATTCATCGACAAGCTGATACAGTTGCAATTCCCCGCTGAGACCCTGCGTCGTTGTCATCGTCGTCGTGTAGAGCAGTTTCAATTGCGGCAACTGTTCTTTACCCGCATACAAATCATCTAACGGCCGTACATGGTCAAGATCAACGATCAAACTCTCAATCCCATACCGCTCCATCACCTGTACAATCGTTGCTGGAGATTCATTGGGGATGATAACGGCCGTTTTCCCCGTATGATAATAAAAAGCGAGCGGATCACCGAGCATGACACGCTCTCCCGCCTGCACTGCAATCTGCTTGTACAAAGCCGCCTCATCAGGCCGATTCAAACTGCTGCTCGCAATCCCAAAGCTGATGCCAAAAACGATCAGCACAAAGAGCGCGGCAAAGAGCGGCTTCGATTTTTGCGGCTGCCAATGGTGCAAATAGCCGGCGATCCACTCCACCACCATCCCGATCCCGATGGCGGCCAACGCCATTGCCCACGGCCAAATAGCGGTGGAGGAGTGGAACAAACTACCGCGCTGGCCGGGAAAAGTAAAGAGGAAACTCATGCTGAAATAGAGGGCAAATGTGTAGAGGGTAAACGGCCGTAAAAAGACCCCTATCCCCTCAGCCCGTCCCAACTTTACCCACGCCCACACAATAAAAACAGCCAGAAACAACAACCCTGTGACAGCGATAAATGTTTGGAACGAGAGCGAAACGGCCGTCAACTTAGAGCGCAAGATATTCCCCATCCCCCATTCGAGATAGTTTTGCAGCGTGAGATGACGGCCGTAAGCGAAGGTGTCATCATATGTCGTCAAAAATAGCGTCTGCGTGCCGACCGACGACAGCGGCGTTCCCGTCACCCGCCACATGCGGATGAACCAGCCGCCCATCACCAAAAAATAGCCGCCAATATAAAGCAAAGGGGCGGCCAATCGGGCGGACGGACGGGCAGGGGAGCGGGCTGCCTTCCAAAATAACGTGATGATGCCGACAGCGGCGATAAGAAGCCCGTCAGCGCGGGTGAGATGGCTGAGACCAGCAAGTAGACCCGCCGCAACCCACCATTTGTATCCCCGCTCCCGTTCCAATGCTAACGCCAATGCCAGCAGCCCGCCGCCGCCAACCCACGCAAATAGAGCAAATGTCGATGGCTGATTCCATTGGCCGAGATAATAGCCGCCAGCCATTGTGAACAAAGCGGCCGTTCGTGCCGCCCATCGTTCGGGTGAAAGGTGGCGGGCGATGGCGTAAGCGAGCAAAGGAAGCGTCGTCGTCAGCAGAACAAAGGGCAATTGCGCCGCCCTAAACCCATCCCCCGCGACAAGATGCCCGCCAGCAGCGGCCAGCGATGTGAGCGGCATCCAATATGTGTGACTGGGCGTGGGCAATCCCTCTGGATCGTCCAGATATTGCCAAATGACGGATTCCATCCACCCCTGATCGGCTGAATGGGTCGCCAGTTGACGGCCGTTTATACTGTAATAATACGCATCAAAATAGGTGGGGTACGAAATCTGCACAGCCCAAAACAACTGCACAGCAAGAGAGAGAACGAGTATCCAAACGAAGTCGAAGCTGCGCAGGCGCGGGGGGGATGGGGGGGCAGGATGTAACTTTTCCACTTCGCCGCCGCCGCCTGATGCTACGCCGCCGCCGCTGCTGCCCGTTTGATGAGAACAGCCGTCATCTTTGCCCGATATGCGGCATTACCGCGAAAATCACCGGGGTGGGTGCAGACGGGGTTGTCCGCATTGAGAAGCGCGGGGCGTGCGTTCATGCCTGTGCCGGCAATACGCATCTCGCCGCCTGCGGGCTGCCACATAATGACAGAAACGATAGGATAATCGGCAGGGGTGCGGGCAACGCGGTCAGCTTTGCCGTGCCCAGTTGTACATTGGATGCGAACGGCCGTTATCAATCCCATAATCGTATCGTCAGCTAAATATTCAGCTAAAGCGACTTCCGCACCATCGCCCATGACGAGCGTCGCGTCCAAAACGAGCAGCGCAGCCAACAACTCGCTGTCGGGTAAGCGGGAAGCGATTGATCCGCCAATCGTGGCCGCGTTGCGGTATGTGTTCGCTCCCGCACGATGGATCGCGTCAGCCAAAAGCGGCGCGGCTCCAGTTGTGGGCGCGTCGGCAAGCCTGGCGGCAAAATCGGTCAATGTCACCATCGCCCCGACAGTTAAAACGCCGTCCGTCCATTCGATTGCGTCCAAATTGAGGTCTTGTAAATCAACGACCTCGCCCTGCACGTCATCGGCTAATAATTTTGTGCCGCCGCCTAACGAGTAAACGGCCGTTTTTTCCAATAATCCCATCGCCTCATCCACGCTTTGCGGACGATGGTATGCTGATGGTTGTCGAGACATACTATTCTCCCAAATCACTCATTTTACACAGTTTTTTTCGCAGATTGACGCAAAGTTCTACTTTTTTAATCTGCGTCAATCCGCAAAATCTGCGGATCATTATTTCTCACTGACTGCACACAGTATCTTCTCAAAAAATTGGGGACATGAGTATAGCAGATTTGGAAAAGAACAGATTGATTCGACTGACGCAATTTGTTCCTTTCTTGATTTGTTGTACTCACCCCGAAATATTGAAATGTTACTGCACACAGATTAAAATCAGTGCAATCAGCGCAATCCGTGTCCAATTTACTATAAATTCTGTTACAATCTTCACGATTGTACCCGTAACTTGATGACATAGAAAGAGCATATGAGACGATTTAACATGAAAGAAGAAAACATACGACGACGCATTATCCCGCTTGCCATCGCTCTGTCAGCGCTGCTGTTGATGGGATTTTACAGCGTGACTAACCCCGAACGGCTGGCACACAGCAGCTTGCTGGCAGGGGCAGATTGGATGGGATACGGCGTATGCCATCGGATTACGTCACACTCTTTTCTGCTTAACGGCCGTCAACTCCCCTTTTGCGCCCGTTGTACCGGCATGTATCTCAGCGCGGCACTCACCTATATCACGCTGCTGCTCGCTGGCCGTTCACGACGGAGCGATCTGCCCCCGTTGCCCGTTCTGGTCGCATTATTCATCTTAGTCGCGCTGATGGGGATTGATGGCGTGAACTCATACAGCCACTTTTTTCCCAATGCGCCCCATTTATACGAGCCGAAAAATTGGCTGCGTACGCTTACAGGGTTAGGCACGGGCATTATGATGGGCGCGGTGATGTTTCCCGCATTGGCGCAAACATTGTGGAAGCGGCAACGGCTTCAACCCTCCATCGGATCGTTGCGTGAATTGGGGGGGATATGGCTGATCGCGGCGGCGGCGTGGCTGCTGCTGTTGAGTTCACAGCCGACCATCATGTTTGTGCTGGCTGTTATCAGCGTAATGGGGGTATTGATGCTGCTGGGATCGATCAATCTCGTTATTGGATTGATCCTTATCAAGAAAGATGGGGTGATGGAGACGTGGTGGAAAGCGGCCGTTGCCGTTTCCATCGGTATCCTCCTCGCCATCGCCGAATTAAGCGTGATCAGCGCAATGCGCTACGCCCTTACTGGAACAATGAACGGGTTTCCGGGCTTAAATTAAAAGGGTGGGGGGGATCCTCAATATAAAATCCGCGTTCATCCGTTAAATCCGCTCCAGTCGCGTCCCATTCTTTCAGCATATCACTCGATCACCATCTCCACAAAAGCGGTCTGATACGGGAACACCCAAAACTCTTCGGTGAACTTGCCAACGGCCGTTTTCACCGTCACCTCATAATATCCCGCAGGCACATCGTCAAAAACAAAAGTCTCATTCAACACAGGGTCAGGATTGATGCCCGCCCCGATGTCCGCATATGTCGTTTGCGAAAAGTAGCGCGACTCACCATCCAGCCGCCGCATTGTGACCGTCGCTTCACGGGCGACCGTGCCGCCCGACCAGACGATCCGCCCCGCCACCGTGCCATAATCGGGAAATGGGTACAGCCATAAGAGCGGATTATAACTGCTGTTATACGCATTCGTCCCCACGCGCACCTCAAAGTGCATGTGAGGGCCGTCAGCAATACCGCTCGATCCTGACAAAGCGATCAACTCCTCCACATCCACATGTTGCCCCGCTTCGACAAATATCTGCGAAAGATGGGCGAACAAGACGTAGACCGCCTCTCCTTTATAATCTGAATCCAACTCAATGACGATGACATTGCCGTAAAAATCAAGTTGCGGCCCGATCATCACCTTTGTGTCCGCTCCCGCAAAAACGACCTCTCCGCTTGCTGGCGCGATCACTTCTGAGCCGCGAGTCAGGTCAAACTCAACCCCGTGATGGGCGCGGAGCGTGCCGCCGCGCGTGTTGCCGTAAGGATATGTCTTATTTGTCCAGACGATGCCCCCTTCTGGCACTGGCCGCCGCAGCCAATAATGCTCGTTGGCTGCGGTGCGCGGCAGAGCGGGCGGGGTGAAGGTGGGGATGGGTGTTGCCG
>WFSA01000227.1 GCA_015486215.1 Anaerolineae bacterium
AAACGAGACTAAAGCCATGTGTTTTGAGCGATTATTTACCAAAATCAGGCTTGATCCGACCAAAAATCCCTAAAACAATGGTTGCGTGTTCCTAACAATTAAGGCGTCACTCGACCATTTGTCAAGAAATTTCCATAATTGGAATTGCTGGTTAGACACGCTCTTGCCTGCGTTTTCTTCCATACCATGCTACACTTTTTATGTAATCGGTTGCACCTCTCAACGCATCATATACCGATTATACAGATAAACAGAAAGAGCAAAAGCAGAGCCAATCAGCGTCTCCTTATTTTTTAAGAGTATATCTCGTAATTTCTCAAAAAGTTGGGGCATGATTACAGCTAATTAGGAAAGGAACGAATTTACCCGACTGACGTAATTTGTTCTTTTCTTAATTTGTTGTACCCACCCCGAAATATTGAGATGTTACTATACCTCGTCCTTATTTTTTAATATAGCTGCAAGGTATCTTCTCAAAAACACGGGGGTAAGAGTACAACAGATTAGGGAAAAAAACAGATTTCCTCGGCTGACGCAATCTGTTCCTTTCTTCATCTGTTGTACTCATCCCGAAATATTTAGAAAATACGCTGCAAGTCTGTAAAATAGTATTGAGCAAATTTATCAGACGGTTTACATTTTTCATTTTTTGATATAGGTGAACGGTCATGAAATATATACATGATAGGCAAGCTGTTGTGCAACGGCTGGATAAGCTGGGGAATTTCCCCTTTGTTAATTGGCGGCATGGTCAATCATCTGATCAAAAGGCATTACATGGAGCTACCATGAAACTAGAACAATATCGCTCGGCAATGCGGCTTGCCAGCTCTGAAATTGAGTACCGCAATCGTGTTATCCGCACATTGACAACATTTAATTATCAAGCCAGCAGACAGACAAAGCCATCGGCCGTTTTACAATTAGCCCTCACCCAAGCGTTAAAAACCGCTCGCTCGCAAGTTGGCGCGATCATTCTTATTGATTCAGAGACGAAGAATTTGACGATGGGCGTGCATCAAGGGTTGACCGCCGAAATGGTACGCATTCTTACGGGGCGGCAATATGATGAGAGCGCGGCAGTGCTGATGCCCCACCTTGTTGCGGGGAAAGGGGCGTTGCTAGAATTGGGGTCTGCTTCCTCCATCCATGAAAATGGGTTGCTGACCGCCGCCAATGTCAGCAGTTTAGTCAGTCTGCCCGTACAAGCGGGATACGAATTAGTGGGTGCGCTGCTCATCGGCACACATACACAGCGCAAATTTACGGCCGCCGACATCCATTGCCTCATCGCTATCGCACAAGGAACGGCCGTTGCCCTTGAAACACTCACCCTGCGCGAAAAATTATGGACGACGGCCGAAAGTCTGCTCGACTGGGAAGATGAGAGTGAAGAATTAGGCTCGACTGGGTTCACCAGCCCATTGACTCTGCCGCCCGTCAAAGTGAAATTTGGCGAAATTGTGACCGAACTCGGCGGCACGATGGGCGCAATTTTCCTGCTGGAAAATGATGCCGAAAAACTCGTCCATATGGTCGCTGATTATGGATTGTCTCCCTTGTTTACAGGTAAATACGGCCGTTTTTATCAAAAAGACGGCATTTTCCCCTTCACCCATTTGAGCAAACGGAATTTGCTCGTCAATGATATTTGCATCGCCCAATCAGCCCGCGATATTCCCCTGCTTGCCAGCTTTGAAGAAGAGGGCGCACGCTCCGTCTTCGCCTCATTGATCGATAAAGGAGACCATCCTGATTTCGTCGTCGTCATCGCTGTTGATGAGGCGGGCGACTTGACCGCCGACGATATTGATCGCGCCTTGAACCAGATTCGCCACCTGATGCCGTTCTTGACCGACCTGCCGATTGCACCCGTCACGCTGCCCATCGCCAACACATCAACATTAGACGAAACGATGAGTAGTAACGCTTCTGATACTGATTTGGAGCGCGTGCTGACAGCGATGATCGCCGCCGAAGAACAAAGCGAGCAGTACAGTGCTGATTTTGCCGCTCTCAACGCTATCGGCGACATATTGTTACGCCTTAATGACAATTCCCCCCTAACCATATACGAACTAATCGTAAAAATACAACAAACCATCCCTGCCAAAGCAGCATGGCTTTATTTGCGCGATGGTGATGACGGCATACAGTTGCAAATGAAGGCGCGGGCGGGCTTATCGCAAGCGTTTGTCGAAGGGCGCACGACGCTGGCTTGGGGTGAAGGGGTCGAAGGAGAAGTAGCACAATCGGGCGAAGGGGTGTTCATTGAGGATATGGAAGAGATCACCGTTTCTGACTTGGAGCGGGAATTAGGCGCGGTGGCGGCGTTACCGTTACGTGCGCCTGATGAGATGGGCAAAAAGGGAAAGGTAAGCATACTCGGCACATTGGCAATCGGGATGGAGTCGCCGACGCTGTGGAAACCAAGAGATGTGCGTCTGTTGACGACGATAGCGCAACAGATGGGAATGGCGTTGGGAAACGGCCGTTTGCTACAACAAATCCAAGCCAGCACCGACGCGCTCGCCGACAGCAGCCAACTCCTGCACGAAATTCGGCATATGTTGAATGAGATATAGAAACGATGATATACTTGAGGGGATACAATCCTATAGTATCAAATTAGAATAACCACGAAGACACGAAGGATACAAAGAGAAGACACGAAGGATATAAAGATATGAAAAGCACTGTTTTAGGTCAATTCAACACACTTCCTCCAACTGCCCAACGGCAGGTTATTGATTTCATCGCCTTCTTGCAAACACGCTATGAATTGGCAGTAGAAAAAGTAATAAAACCCAAATCTAAATTAGCCAATGAAGCATTTATTGGCATGTGGCAGGATCATAAAGATATTAAGGAATGAGGATTTTATAATTCAAGAAGAATATGATCCGCAGATTACGCGGATTTTCGCAGATTACCAGAGAGAGTCTGCGGATATTAACTTTCAGGTTTAATTTAATTCTCATTCCTAAAAATAGTGGGGAGTGGATTCGTCATATACGCGTTGCGGAATGGGGC
Source organism: Anaerolineae bacterium (assembly GCA_015486215.1). Lineage (GTDB taxonomy): Bacteria > Chloroflexota > Anaerolineae > Promineifilales > Promineifilaceae > S016-13. The sequence goes on from WFSA01000227.1 coordinate 3,034, forward strand.
GATTTAGCATGAAGGATTTAATCATTGTAGATAGCGATATTTTAATTGATGCAGATCGCGACGTAGATGGGGGCGTTTCGTATCTTGAAAATATGGAAAAGCGTTCAACATTGGCAATAAGTGTTGTCACACAAATGGAACTGATGATTGGTTGTCGAAATAAGCACGAATTACGTCCTACAAATAAATTCCTTGAACGATTCAAAAATCTCGACCTAAATGAACAAATTTCAAACATTACAGTTGAATTGTTGCAGAAATACAGGTTAAGTCACGGGTTATTAATTGCCGATGCACTTATTGCAGCAACAGCCATTTCCTTTCAAGTAAAGTTTGTATCTTCTCAGTATTCTGGGGAGACTTGACAAATTTGCCTAATGGTACTCGTGTAAAATAAAGTGCTGATGAAATTTGTCAAGTCTTGTCCACGATTTATTGAGAAGATACTAAAGTTTGTATCCAAAAATCAAAAAGATTATCACTTTATCTTAGGTTTGAATTTACTTTCGTACCCATAATCTAAAACTCCACCCACACCTCTAATAAACGGGAATCCCTACATGAACATTATGATTATCGGTGCTAAGGGGCAGCTTGGCACCGCGTTACAAAGTGCGCTGGCACAGCACCACCTCATCCTTCTTGATTTACCAGAGTTGGATATTACGGACAGGATGGCGGTGGAAACGGCCGTTTCCCATCACGATCCCGAACTCGTCATCAACACCGCCGCCTACACCAATGTAGACGGTTGCGCCCGCGACCCGCAATTGGCGTATAAGGTGAACGGATTAGGCACGCAAAACATCGCCCTTGCCTGCCAAAAGCAGGGGGCGGCACTGTGCCACATCTCTACTAACGAAGTGTTCAGCGGTGATAATCCAAACGGATACGAAGAGTGGATGCCGCCTGATCCGATTAACGCTTACGGCCGTTCCAAAACGGCCGCCGAGCATCATGTGCAAAACATTCTCAACAACTTTTACATCGTGCGGCTCGCATGGCTATTCGCGCCTGGCGGACGAAACTTCATTCACGCCATTCTCAACCGCGCCCGCGAAACAGGGCAGGTGCGCGTCGTCACCGACGAGATCGGCAATCCAACCTATGTGAAGGATTTAGCCGAAGCGATCACCCAATTGGTGGAAACGGGGCAGTATGGGGTGTATCATTTCACCAACAGCGGCTCTTGCTCGCGCTGGGGCTTTGCCAATGAGATATTGCGGCTGGCTGGGCTGGACGAGGCGGTCAATACGCCGATTTTGAGTTCGGAATTCAAACGGCCGTCTACCCCGCCCCCCTACGGCGCACTGCAGAATATCGCCGGCGCAGCTATCGGCATCACACTGCGCCCATGGCAGGAAGCGTTGGCCGAATATATGGAACTGTAGGGGCGACTCGCTGAGTCGCCCATGCTTTAATTGTCATTCCTGCGAAGGGCAGGAATCCACGCCTTCCAAGAAAATAGATTCCCGCCTATGCGGGAATGACAGTCGAGAGAAAAGGAAACTATGAACAAAAAAACAATCCGTGACGTAGATGTACAAGGCAAAAAAGTGCTTGTGCGTGTTGATTTTAATGTGCCATTACAAGATGGTGTTGTGACGGATGACGGCCGTATTCAAGCCGCCCTTCCCACCATCACTTATTTACTTGATAACGGAGCCGCACTGATTTTATGCACCCATCTGGGGCGGCCAAAATCGGCCGCTGACACCCAATTCGCCCTTGATCCCGTTGCCGCACGGTTAAGCGAACTAATCCATCGCCCCGTGCAGAAAATGGACGAGGTGGTCGGCGACAGCGTAACTGCCGCCGCCGCAAATTTGAAGGCAGGCGAGGTGATGCTGCTGGAAAACACACGCTTTGAGAAAGGGGAAAAGAAGAACGATCCCGCGTTGGCATCCCAACTAGCTGCATTGGCTGATTTATATGTCAATGACGCATTCGGCACGGCCCATCGCGCCCACGCCAGCACGGAAGGGGCCGCACGGGCGATGGATGGAGCGGCGGTCGCGGGCTTTTTGATCGAGAGGGAGTTGGAGGCGTTGGGAACGGCCGTTTCCAATCCCGCCCATCCGTATATCGCCATCATGGGCGGCGCGAAAATCTCCGACAAAATCAAACTCATTGATAAGCTACTGGGCACAGCCGACAAAATTCTCATCGGCGGCGGGATGGCAAACACCTTCTTGCGGGCAATGGGATACGAGTTGGGCAGATCATTGGTAGAAACGGATGCGCTGGCGGAGGCCAAACGGCTGCTTGACCACGCTCCTGACCGCTTAATTTTGCCCGTCGATGTCGTCGTCGCCCCTGAATTTAAGGCGGATGCAATGGCAACGGCCGTTTCGGCCCAAAACATCCCCGCTGACCAGATGGCATTGGACATTGGCCCAAAGACTTTATCTCTCTTTGCAAAGGTGCTGGATGGCGCAAAACTGATCATTTGGAATGGGCCGATGGGGGTGTTTGAGTTCCCCGCTTTTGCGAAAGGGACGAACGCATTGGCGCAGATGTTGGCAACGGCCGTTGATGCTGGCACAGAAGTGATCAT
>WFSA01000228.1 GCA_015486215.1 Anaerolineae bacterium
CCCCAGCCCTCTCCCAAAGGGAGAGGGAGCAAGTTCCCTCCCCCTAAAGGGGGAGGGTTAGGGTGGGGGGGCGATGACGAAACTCCAAAGTTGTTTACGAACCTTCCCTTAGCAGCTTATAAAATAACAATTCAATACGAGGATCTTCTATTGCTCATCACCTCCAGCGATGTGTTACATGCATATCTGTCGATTGTATGGAAAAAATAAGCGTTACTGTCAAGTCCTTGCCAGCAAGTCCTTGCCAGCAAGTGCATAGATAATACATGATTGTAGAATAAAACCCAATTTTATTTCTCAGAATACGCTTGAAATTTGGGTAAACGGTCGTTTTCTATATAATAGTTTCTCGCATTGCCTGATTTACTGGCAGTTTAATCTGGAGAAAGAAATGCAATTTATTTTAATTCTTACAGGATGGGTGTTGCTATATACAGCGACAAGTGCAACCAAAGTTGCAACCAAAGTTGCAAGCAAAATTTCATCAACTATTTTAATTCAAGACTCAAAGAGTTGGGATGGTAGCTTATTTGAATATGGTAAAGGGAAACCTGAGATAACAGTCCAAAAAGTCAGTATAAAAACAAACAAAGAATTTTCAGTAGCAATACACCAGCATACGATGCCGTTAGCAGGATATATTGTTAAAGGGAGCGTGCGCGTTGTAAAAGAGTCTGGGGAAAGCACCTTGTTTGAAGCGGGTGATGCTGCTATCGAAATCACAAATCAATGGCATAGCGGTATTTTTGCAGAAGATACGGAAATTATTATGTTCTACGCTGGCGAAAAAGGAACGCCGTTAGCGGTGGTGAAAAACGAAACTCTGTAAAAAGAATAGGACGCAGATGACGCAGATTTTCAGGATAAACTAGAGAAGCACGATCCGCAGATTTCGCAGATTGACATAGATGAAAATATTTAATCTGCGCTAATCCACGAAATCTGCGGACAATTTCTTGTACATGCGCGGATTATGCGGATAAACGCAATTTTTTTTGATCCGCGTTAGTAACTACTCAGCCATTGTTCAAATTAGCCACAAAGATACGAAGAACACGAAGTTTTTTAAGATTTTCTTTGTGATCTTTGCTTCTTTATGGTGAAATAATTGATAGGCTGAGTAGTTACCCGCGTTATAGTTATGATGGTGAACAGCCCTGATTGATCGCTCTGAAAACTTGCACGCTTCCCCTCGTTGATTTATACTTCCGCCCGTATTAAAAACCTTGCCGAAGTGGCGGAATTGGCAGACGCGCGCGACTCAAACTCGCGTTCCTTTTGGAGTGTGGGTTCGATTCCCACCTTCGGCACAGATAGATAGAGCCTCGCAAATCAGCGTGGCAATTGGGAAACAGCCACTGCATAAGTGGCTGTTTTTGTTTTACCCCTCCTGTTATTTGGCAGGAGAGATAAAATAATGGACGATGATAAAAACCATTTTATCTGTACTTATCGGGATAGCTGTCGGAGCCGCTTTAGGGCTGTATCTGGGCTGGGTCACATGGCCGGCCGAGTTTTCCGATGCCAGCCCTGCCACGCTCAACCCTGTTGAACAGCGGGAGTATGCGTTGATGACGGCCGTTGTCTACGCCGATACCCACGATTTACAGACCGCCCGCCGCCGCATCACCTCACTGGGAAAAGAAGGGGAAACGGGAGAATCCGTTTACTTTTCCATCACATTAGACAGCATTTTGCGGGATGATAATGAGGCTGAAATCCGCTCATTAGTGCAATTGGCCGCTAAACTCGGCCTTGCTTCACCAGCGATGGAACCATTTTTAGCGGAAGGGTCGCCCGATGAGTAATAGACGACGTTCAATAGACAAAGATATGCGAAATTCGCGTGCTGTTTCGCCTGCCAGCTTCATCTTATTGGGATTGTTGATCGGCTTGAGCGGCGCGTTATATTATGCACGAATCGTCGCTCCCGTCGTATATACCGATGCCGCTCCTGCCCGTTTTAGCGATGCGTATAAGGATGAATATCTGTTGCTCGTCAGCCAAACATATGCGGCTGATGGGGAGTGGGGAAAAGCCGAGAGACGGCTTAACGCGCTTGGCGAGCCAGATTTACCCGCTCTTATAACAGAATTGTTAGAAGGATACTTGCGCGAGCAGAAATCACCAAAGACGATCCGTGCCGTCGCTCTTATGGCTGAAAAATTGGGGGCAGAAGGGCGGGCTGTGGCTCTGTTTGCGCCGACACCGCTCGCTGGTTTTCCAACTTCCACCCCTGCCATCACCCCCACCGCTACCCCTTTCGCCTTGCCGACTGCTCCACCCGCCGACACGCCGACACCGATCAGTACGCTCCTTTCGTCACCGGTGCCGCCCTTAACGGTGCCGTCGCCAATATCGCAGCCAACGGCCGTTTTCATCTATCGCCTCCTCTCCCAAACGCAGCTTTGCGGCGGGGAAACCCCCGAACGGATCGAAGTGGAGACGGTGGATATTGAATTAGAGCCGTTGCCGGGCATTAAAACGGCCGTTACATGGCAAAATGGGGCTGACAGCTTCTTCACTGGCTTCAAACCCTCTTTAGGAACGGCCGTTGGCGATTTCCAAATGAGCGACAGCGTGACTTACGCCGTCACTTTGCCCGATGGCAGCCCCGAAGTGAGCGGCTTGCAGGTGGAACTGTGTGATAACGGCCGTCTTGGCGGCTGGAAACTCATTTTCCAAAAAGTAGTTGCCAATAATTGATAGGGAACGAGGATTTATTTAACCACTAAAGTTGTCATTCCCGCCCCCATCCCCTCTCCCCAGAATATCGAGAAGATACGATTATTCCATTAACTATTCAAATACGGTACAATCTGGGCAGGTTGAATGCCCTGAACTTGACAAATTTCATTAGGAAAATTTGTCAAGTCTCCCCAGAATACTGAGAAGATATAAATGTTGCAAGTCAGACAGTTTGCAGACATGCACATTTGCGTACATGCAAACATGCCGCTTGCCACATGCAAACTTTTAAGAGGTGTAGATGAGTAAAGTAATAAACGTAAGCGCGGCTGATTGGAAGACGGCCGTTATTGATCGATCATATAAAACCCCCATTGTTGTTGATTATTGGGCACCGTGGTGCGGGCCGTGCCGTATGATTGGCCCCATTTTGGAGCGATTGGTTGCCGATCCGAGCAGTACATTTATATTGGCAAAGCTCAACACGGATGAGAATCAACAAATTGCGATGCAATATCAAATTCAAGGAATTCCAGCGGTGAAAGCGTTTGTAAACGGCCGTGTTGTCGATTCCTTCGTCGGCGCGCTGCCAGAGTCACAGATACGCGCCTTTATCCAACGGCTGCCTAGCGCATCTGGTAAGGCTGCGCCCAAGAAGAAAGCAAAAAAGGCGGCTGGTACAGCGGCAGAACGCCTGCAAAAGGCGCGTGCTTTGCTGGAGCGCGGCAAAGGGTGCAGTGCAAAAATCCAGCTTGACGGCTTGACCGATCCCGCCGCCAAAAAGTTGATGCCGCTGGCCGTTTTTCTCTGCTCAATGGGCAGGGGCGGGGGGAACGACGATCTTTCCATCGCCTATGAACAGGTCGCCCGTGCTATAAATAAACGGGATTACCCGACTGGCTTGTACAAAATGTTAGTGATCCTCAAGCAAGATAAAGGGTATCGTAACGGAGAAGCGTATGATGTTGTGATGGGCTTATTTGAATTGATGGGGGATGGTCACGAGTTGACACAGGCGTATCGGCCGTTGGTTGGGTGATTAACAGGGGGGAATGGGACGCAGATTTTCAGGATTATTAGGTACCTTCTCAGTATTCTAGTATTGCTTGGCCTAAGTTCTTAGGTGATATACGCCGCCTGTATCGGGAATCGGAATTCCCGATACCTATCTGATTCCCGCAACAAATAAGATACAAAGACTTCCGCCAGCGTGTACTAGGGAGACTTGACAAATTTTCCTAATGGTACTCGTGTAAAATAAAGTGCTGATGAAATTTGTCAAGTCTTGTCCACGATTTATTGAGAAGATACTACATTTCCTAGTTTTAATGTGAAGTCGAATTGCATCCAAACGGCCGTTTTCACTTTATTTTCTGGTGCAATTCCTAATAGATCAGTGAGTGGGTGACTGTCCAACTGATTGATACTCACCTGAGAATTTGGTGGTAGCCAGCCGCCGCCGCGAAATGTGCCGACTTCCATCGGGGCTTCGATGAGCGATTGATAACAGGCAGAACGGCCGTCAACCGCATCCCGAAACTGTTTGAGAAACAGAAGCGGGACAGCATCGTTTAGCAAGCGTGTTAATTCGCCCAACTCACTCTTGCTACTCAATTCCGTCTTCGCTTCATCCCAATTTTGCCATCGCGTATTGCCCGCGCTCGCAGGTGTCGTGATGGACAGCAGCGGCTCCATTTGGGCGACCGCATCAGGGGCAAACTGCTTAAAGCCGAGAACGCTCATAGTGATATTTGGCTCTTGAATACGAGCGGGTTTCTCAAATTGTGCCGCCATCTTGTTAAATCCGTACACCTCCCGTCCCGCCGCGATGGCATACGCATTATCCACAAACAAAGCCGGCATAAACCATGCTAAATGGTCAGGAATCCATATATCCCCCACGCGCCGCGAGACCAATGTCAACAGCCAAAAACCAATTTCCGTCTCATTCATTTTGCCTACTTGCCGATCCCGTTCATCCCCCGATGAAATTTGCATTTCGGCGTAGGTGAGAAGGACGGAATCGAGCAAGGGGATGAATTGAAAACGGCTCGCGGGGGCGTTTAAGGATTCATCGCAGAGGGCGGTCAATCGCTCGCCGTCGGCGGGGAGAAAAAAGGCAGCTAATTGCACATTTTCTTGCAAATATGGGGGGCGCAGGATGGGAAACGGGTGACGGCCGTCTATAAACGGCGGCGAAATAGCGGGCAGAGACGGGGTGACGGGCGGCTTGTTTAATCCGTAATAAGCCGCCAACGCAGTGCCGCCAACGGCACTGCCGCCCATTAAGAAGAAATCACGTCGAGAGAGGGGCATGGGTACGAGTGGGCTACCCCTTTGTCCTTTTTTGTATGTCAACGGCCGTGACGTATCGCATGGCCGTTTGTGCGCTGGTCCAGCCGAACCATGCCATCAATTCATCCACACCGTAGCCGAGCCGAGACATTTTGGTGGCGCAATAGTGGCGGCAATCGTGGGCAGATATTTTTTCCACGCCAATTTTTCGCCCCAGCCATGCGACCCGCTCGCTTAGACGCACGCGGTTCATCCCATCGCCCAACAGATGGCCTCCTTCGCCATTTCTTAGCAGGCGCGTTGTTGCCAAAATGAGTGCGCCGTCTGGTTTCAGCAGGTCTGGATAGAAGCGATTGAGGTAGATCGCCCCGATTCGAGCGGTGTCTTCGGTCAATTGATGGGTCGCCCATGCGTGCGCCGTCCCTTTTACTTTGGGGCGATGAAAACGGAACAGCTTTTCGTTTAATTTGATGGATGCTGGGGTGAGCTGCACCACTTCGCTGACGCGCAGGCCGTGATCAAGCAGGATGCACATCAATAATGCGTCCCTGTACGCCTGCGGGGAGGCGTTGCGCGGGGTTTTGAGGAGAACGGCCGTTTGCTCATTAATAACCGCCGCCGTCGCTTTCTTCGTCGAACGCCGCGTGACAACGACGCTCTTTTTCGCTCCTTCCAGTTTGTAAACATACGTCGTCTCGCGCTTGCGTGTCTGCTCGCGCCGTTCGTCTACATTTTGTCCGCCCGCACGAGAAAACCCTTTCACAGTTTGGATTAACGCGCCTTCCTGCCGTTCAATTACACCCGCTTTAACCGCCATCAACGCATAAATTCGCACGGTGGAAAGGCGTGCGTTGACGGTGCTGATGGCGTATCCTTCGTGTAGTAGCCATTGACCGAACCCTTCGACGATGCCCCATGTCACACCGCGCCATGCGTTGGGGTTGGTTTGGTAATCAGCGCCGTGATGAAGGGGGATACGGCCGTCGATCAGGTATTCAGCAAATAGTTCTAAATCGCGGGCGTGCCGCTTGATGCTGTTGACCGATTTTTCGCTCAAGTATCGCCGAAAAATATGTTTTCCAGCCGCTCGATTGGCCGCTTGCCCCGCAATTTCCAGCGGGGACAATGGTGCCGACAGGGCTGATTCGGATATCGGTTGTAATTGTGACTCTTTTTCCATATGGGTATGATAACATAAAAAAAGACATTGTCATGTACATACTCATAAAGTATGTACTATAATTAGTCAAGAAAAATATTCGGGAATTCCGATTCCCGATACAATACCCATAGTTTCACAATGGTTTCCGAACTGCCTGTAACTGCCTGTTGCGGAAATCCCGCAACCCCTATCATGCAGGTATCGGGAATTCCGATTCCCGATACAATACCCATTGTGTTATTTTCGCCGATGTGTACTAGTTACCCTCTTGCCAGAAGTTCTAAGACATCTACAATTGAGTAATATTGACATCATAAAAGGGATTGTGCCTCGCACAGGGGCAATCGGAGCGATTCTGTCTATTTATTTCCGTGATTCTGATATGAATTTAATAGAAATGTCAACATACATAAACACAGGTAAAAATGATTGATATACGGCAGATAGATACCGTCCAACTGCAAGACGCAATACATGTTGAAACCATCGTCACAGCTGCTTGGGGCGGTGGATGCGAGTTGATCGTCCCTCGTTACTTTACAGTCACATTAGGACGCGAAAATGGCGGCTTGGTTTTGCTCGCTTGGGATGATGATACGCCAGTCGGTTTTTGCATGGGATTTTTATCCTTTGCCGGCGATGAAGAGCGGGCTACAGCCGATATAAAGTTGAAACATTGCTCCCACATGGCCGCCACCCTGCCAGCGTATCGCGGGCAGCATCTGGGCGAAAAGATAAAATGGGCGCAGCGGGATGTCGTGCTAAAGATGGGGATTGACCTCATCACATGGACATTTGATCCGTTGGAGACGCTCAACGGCCGTCTCAACATTCACAAACTAGGCGCAGTCTGTACCCAATATAAACGCAATATCTACGGCGAAGGACGGGATGAATTGAATTGGGGGTCTCCCACCGACCGCTTTTATGCTAAATGGCATATTGATTCCGCTTGGGTGAAAGCGCATCGAGAAAACCGTCACCCATTCCGCACAGTGGACGAGTGGACGGCCGTTAACGTCCCTATCGCCAACACAACCATTGTGACGGATGGCATTCAACGCGCGGGCGCGATTGACGAGACCGCTTTTGCCCAAGAGCGTATACTCATTGCTGTACCGCGTGTGTATCAGGCGGTAAAAAAGGCCAATGCCGAATGGGGTATTGCGTGGCGAATGCACACGAGAGAGCTATTTGAACACGCTTTTGAGGCAGAATTTACGGCCGTTGACCTTTTAATCAAAGATGATTTATGTTACTACCTGTTAGAAAAGAATGTCCAGATGGAGAAAACTTTCGATGAAAATAGAACAAATTGAACTACATCATATCAGTATGCCGCTTGTCCATCCCTTCCAAACCAGCTTTGGCATTGAGCGTGATCGCCAAGCCATTTTAGTTGAAATAAAGAGCGAAGGGATCACTGGCTGGGGCGAATGTGCGATGGGACTTGGGCCATGGTATTCATCCGAAACGATGGCGACTGGGTGGCATATTCTGCAAGATTTTCTAATCCCGCTCTTATTGCATAAAGAGATCAACACGCCCGATGATATTGCCCCTGTTTTTAAGGCGGTGCGCGGGCATCCAATGGCGCGGGCGGGAGTGGAGAACGCGCTCTGGGATTTATTGGCGAAGGCGGCGGATAAACCCTTATCAGCATTATTGGGCGGCGTGAAAGATCGGGTTGAAGTGGGTGTCAGCATTGGCATTCAGCCGACGGTGGAAGGGCTGCTTGATCGGGTTGGACAGTTTGTAGAGGCGGGATACGGCCGTATAAAAATAAAAATCTCCCCAGAGTGGCTGATCGAACCCGTTCGCGCCGTGCGTGAGCAATATCCTGACGTGCGCTTGATGGCTGATGCCAATTCAGCCTTCACCTTAGCCGACACCCCCCTGCTCCAACAACTTGACGCATTCGACCTGCTCATGATTGAACAGCCGCTTGGATATGATGATATTGCTAATCATGCGCGGTTGCAGAGAGAGTTGGAAACGGCCGTTTGCCTCGATGAAAGCATCCACAGCGTCGCCGACGCACAAGCGATGATCGATTTAGAAGCAGGACGCATCATTAACATGAAACAAGGGCGCGTCGGCGGGCTTGCCAATGCGCTCGCCATTCACGATATGGCACAAAAAGCGGCTATGCCCCTCTGGTGCGGCGGCATGTTAGAGACAGGAATCGGCCGCGCGATCAATATCCATCTCGCCAGCCTGCCCAACTTCACTTTGCCCGGCGACATTTCTGGAACCGACCGTTATTACTACCAAGACATCGCCGATCCACCATTTGCACTAAACAGAGAAGATAGTACCATGTCTGTCCCGACAGGTGCAGGTATCGGTGTTGAGGTAAAGTTAGATCGTGTAACAAAAGCGCGAATGCGTTATTTAAAGGTTGGTTAGGCGGTTTCCTGAAATAAAACAGGAACTAAAAAACCTCATAACTTTGATTGTCATTCCCACGAAGGTGGAAATCCACTCCTGTAGGAAAATAGATTCCCGCCTAAAAGAATAAAATTAGTGTTTATCTGTGAAATCTGTGTCCAAATTCTTTTTTAAAAATAAAACCGAGTTTTTAATGCAAGCGTCCCCATCACCAATGAGTAATTCTACGTTGATCAAGTTGGAAACGGCCGTTTTCAACAGCCCCAAATACCGCCACATCAGCCCCGCCCTCGTGCGCCGCATCGGGCAAGAGGAGTTGGGCAAGCGGCCACGCTTGAAAGAGGCGGTCAAAGCGACCAAAAACCGTTTGCACCAAATCGGCGGCGCGTATCTGGACAGTCAACCGAAATACGGCCGTTTGC
>WFSA01000229.1 GCA_015486215.1 Anaerolineae bacterium
CCCCAGCCCTCTCCCAAAGGGAGAGGGAGCAAGTTCCCTCCCCCTAAAGGGGGAGGGTTAGGGTGGGGGGGAGATGACGAAACTCCAAAGTTGTTTACGAACCTTCCCTTAGTGTACGAAAAAGGCATCTACACCTTGATTGTCATTCCCGCGAAGGCGGGAATCCACATCTTTGTATAGAAAATTTTCACAGGTTGTTTGATTACAAAAACTGAGTTTTTAATACAAATACAGTTTACAATGGAGAATGAAGGTTATGTTAATTGGGTCTATTTTGTTAAAAGGGTTAATCGCTGGCGTGATCGTTGGCTTTGTTACCGCTTCTATTAAATCGTGGGTGGATCGCTTTTTTCTGGTCATTTTATTGGTCAGCATGATGCAACTGCCCATTCAGGAAGCGATTGTCGTGAATCTGATCGTCGTCGGCTTGGCGGCGGTGATGATGGCGTTGCGCCAGAGTGCGGTGTTGCGAGCCGTGCGCCAAGAGTGGGGCATGGTTGTGATCTCGGCGGCATTGGGCGGGATGTTAGGCCGTTTACTTGGTCTGGCAGCCGCACCGTCTGCGCTGTTGGCTATTCTGGGTGTGTACGCCATTTTGGTGGGCATTCGGCTGGTTTTTGTCAAGCCAGTGCCAGAGCGGGAGACGAAGGCGCATCCAGCGTGGCTGGCACCAGTTTCTTTCGTGGGCGGCGGGCTGGCAGGATTGTTATCGGCGGGCGGCAAGCCGTTTACGGTGCCGATTTATAATTGGGCATTGGGGCATCATCCGCAACAGTCGTATGGGTTGGCGGCATTGGGGGTATCAACGGCCGTTTGGGCAGCATTAGCCACACAAGTAGCGACAGGGACACCCATCCCCCCGCGCGATTTCTTGTTGGCGGCTTACGAATTCATCATCATCACCCTGACGGCGTTAGTCGTTTCGCGTTATTGGTCACCTAAACTCGGCCGTATTGTCAGTTTGATAGTCGCGCCGTTGCTTATTTTGGTCGGCATTCGCTTTTTGTGGATGGTGTACCTTTAGAGATTTGGAGAATGAAATGATTGAGAAAGATTTTGCAGCATATTTAACCAGTTTTGATTATGACGAGCGTCTGGCGATGAAAATTCAAGCACCAGAGATGCTTCGGCTGTATCAGGAAGGGCGGGTGCAGGTTATTGATATTCGTTTTACGGAGGAACAGACGGCGTGGCAGCTTGGTTTTGGTCAGCATATTCCGCTCAACGAACTGCCCGACCGCTTGGATGAGTTAGACCCCAATAAAACCATCGTGACCATGTGTCCGCATTATGACCGTGCTGAAATTGCGCGGCTATTTTTGACGATGAAGGGGTATCATGCCCGTTATTTGACTGATGGGATGCTGGGTATTGCCAACATCCTGCGCGGCGATACGGCGCGTGATTATATGGTAACATTAACGGAGAAAAAATAAGTATGTCAACATTTATGACGGATTTTGCACGAGATATTGCGCCGAGAGCGATGAAAAAGGCGCGGATTTCGGCCGAAGGGTTTATTGAAGCGTACAATAATGGAACGGCCGAATTGGTGGATATACGGGTGGGGTCAGAAACGGCCGTTTGGCAGGTGAATTTCGGTCTAAAAATTCCCGCCCCCGATCTTCCAGAGCGGCTGGACGAACTACCAAAAGATAAGCTCATCGTCGTCGCCTGCCCGCAAGCCGCCCGCTCCAGCATGGCACGCACCTATTTGCACAGTCAAGGATTCCGCGTCAAATATCTGGAAGGCGGGCTGTTGGGGCTTGTTGACCGCTTAAAAGGCGGGCGGGCGAAAGATATTCAGTTATAACCAGCGTGATGAAGATTGAAATTGTGGGCATGGGCTGTCCAAAATGTCGTCAAATGACGGCCGATGTGAAAGTTGTTGTGACAGAATTGGGGCTGGATGCCCAAATTACCCGCATTGACGATCCTCGCACCATTGTGGAGTTAGGTATTTTCTCAACCCCACAACTGATGGTGAACGGCCGCATTATGCGCTTCCGCTATCGCGGTAGGCGCAGTATTACAACTGCATTACAGGAGCCGGTAAATGGATAAACAAAATGCGGGGATGAGCTATGCAATCTCTGTAACCCGCCAACAAGATGGAAAAACGGCCGTTGTCAGCACACGCGGGCATGAATTGGCCGTAACCGTGAAAAAAGGGGACGGGTCAGCAGGGTTTAATGCCGCCGAAATGCTGTTGTCGGCATTGGCGACCTGCTTGTTGACCAATGTCAACGCCATCGCGGCCAAGATGCGGTTGCAAATTGAGGATGCACGGGTGGAAATAACGGCCGTTCGCCAAGACGAACCGCCGCTGCTAACCCAAGTACAATACACCCTCACGCTTGACAGCGATGAATCGCCGGAAAAATTGGAAGAGTTGCACCGTTTAGCGGTAAAATGGGGGACGGTTGCCAATACGGTGACGCAGGGGATGGTGGCAAACGGCCGTTTAACCATCAGCCCATAAATTTCAGATTGCACAAAAATGATACGGAGACACTTTTATGGTAACAATGCTGGATGATAAAATAAATACGGTCGAAATCACGACTATTTTCAAAGCATTATCCGATTCCAATCGCCTCCGCATCTTTGCCGAGTTGATGAACGGCGATTCCTGTAACTGTGAATTACGGGATAATTTAGGGCTGGCTGCCAACTTGCTTTCGCACCATCTGAAAGTGCTGGAAAAGGCGGGTTTAGTCAAGTCACGACGGGATGTGATCGACGGCCGTTGGATTTATTACGCCGTAAACATTGATCGCATCACCTATCTACACGACTGGATGGCCGCCTTCTTTAATCCCAGCCGCACACAGTCCAGCGTCCTTTGCGGCCCAGAAGGGCGGCATGAATGTGTTGATAATCTCTAATCTGGATAAACCAGAAAAGAATGATCCGTAGATTTCACAGATTAACGTAGATAAAAACATTCAAAATGAAACACACCCATATCAATATCCTCTGACTAAATATACGATATTCTCTTTTTTGTATCTCCCCAGAATACTGAGAAGATACCAAATTCACAAGATCGAGTATCGTTTTTTGGAAATACATTGTTAAACTGTAATTAAAAATGTCAATTACCGCAACGAAAATGCAGTAATTAAGCGTGTTTCAATTTCGGGGCAAAATGGGATGCTTTCGTGGCTCTGGTTAAAAACCGATGCTTAGGGAAGGTTCGTTTTTAACTTTGGACTTTCAGGTGACAGGCACTTGCCAAGTGCCTGTCACCTTGGCCACAGTTATTTACGAGTTTTCCCTTAATACAGGAAACGCGCCGAAAGCGCGTTAAAATCAGCCCGTTTCTAGCGGGCTTTTCCGTATCAGACACCGATTGAAATCGGTGTCGCGTCATTCTCTTCTCAATGGAGTTATAGATAGTATCTTCTCAAAAAGTTGGAGGCATGAGTACAATGGATTGGGAAAAGAACAGATTTACCCGACTGACGCAATTTGTTCCTTCCTTAATTTGTATCTTCTCAAAATTTCGGGGAGACTTGACAGGTTTTCTATAATACTCTCGTGTAAAACGCGAGACTCTTATGAAACCTGTAAAGTCTTTGCCCCAATTTATTGAGATGTTACCTTAATTTGTTGTACACACCCCGAAATATTGAGAAGATACTATAGATACAAAAAATGGAGACAATTGAAAAATTGTCTCCATTTGGGTACGCTGTTTTACACTGCATTTTGCTTTGTACGCACTCTCTCAAAAAAGCGGGGAAATTATTTTGTTTTTAGTATGACTACAGCAGATTATGAAAATGAACGGATATTTTCTCAACTACACCATCCGTTTATTTCTTTCATCCGTTGTAGTCACCCCGAAATATTGAGAAGTTACCTTTTTACGATAAGTTATTCACCGCATTGCGTGTTTCCGTGCCGCGTATGCAATCCAATACCTGACTGACAACCTGCGTTGCCACATTGCGTTGTGCTTCGACAGTGCTGGCACCGAGATGGGGGGTGTGCAAGACATTAGACGCATTGAGCAGCGGATTGTCATCTGCTGGCGGTTCGCTGGTGTAAACATCAATTGCGGCCGCTTTGACATACCCACTGTTCAAGGCATCAGCTAATGCCGCTTCGTCAATCAATTTGCCGCGTGCCACGTTGACGATGATAACGCCTTCTTTCATCTTTCTGATGGCTTCGCCATCAATCATTTTTGTTGTCTCGGGGGTAACGGCCGTATGTAGCGTCAAATAATCAGCTTGTGCAAACACATCGTCCAGATCAACCAACGAAACATTTACTTTGGCCGCATCTTCCGCTTTCACAAAAGGGTCATGCGCGACTACCGTCATTCCAAACGCTTGGGCGCGTTCAGATACCAAATGGCCGATTCGACCAAAACCAACGATGCCCAACACTTTGCCGTGCAGTTCACCGCCAGCAAATTGTGACCGATTCCACTCTTTAGCGGCCAATGAATTATGGGCGGCAACCGTGTGACGGCTGACAGCCAGCATGAGAGTCATCGTTTGCTCGGCCGTTGCAACACTATTTGATCCGGGCGTATTCATCACCACGATGTTTCGCTCGGTGGCGGCGGGAATGTCGATATTATCGACACCGATGCCAGCACGCCCGACAACCTTCAATTTTGTGCCGGCCGCTAACAGATCGGCATCCGCTTGTGTGCCGCTGCGAATAATCAAGCCGTCATACTCTGGCATAATGGCTATCAACTCTTCTTTGCTCAACCCTGTTTTCATGTCGTACCTAGCATCTTCTGCTTGGTCCAACATCTCTAATCCAGCTGTTCCTAATTTGTCCGAAATAAGTATGTTAATCATCAAAAGCTCCTCTTAAAAACAATCTGCTTCCTACGCAGAGCGCGGGAATGTTACTGGGGCGACCCAACGAGTCGCCCCTACGGTATTCTCCTGTTTGGGGAGAATAATAATATGGCTCTGTTTATTCGTATGCGTCTACGGGTAAGCAGGTGCAGACCAAGTTACGGTCACCATATACATTATCAATCCGACCGACGAACGGCCAGAATTTAGACTCACGGGTGAAGGGGAAGGGGAACGCCGCTTGCTCACGGCTATATTTCCGATCCCAATCCGCGCTCAACACAATATCGGCCGTATGGGGCGCGTGTGAGAGTGGGCTGTCTTCATGCGTGATTTTTCCGTCCTGCACATCTTGAATCTCGCCGCGAATGGCGATCATCGCCTCGCAGAAGCGGTCAATCTCGACCAAAGATTCGCTCTCTGTCGGCTCGATCATCAGCGTGCCGGGAACGGGGAAGGACATGGTGGGGGCGTGGAAGCCGAAATCCATCAGCCGCTTGGCGACATCATCAACGGTCACAAACGGTTTGAGATGACGTAACTCGACGATGCACTCGTGGGCAACACGGCCGTTTTCGCCGCGATATAAAACAGGGAAGTATGGCTCCAGTCGGTGAGCGATGTAATTGGCATTCAAGATTGCCATCTGTGTCGCTACCGTCAATCCCCAGTCGCCCATCATAGCGATGTACGCATAGGAAATTGGCATGACACTGGCACTGCCCCATGGGGCTGATGAGACCGATCCATACGAATTTTTGCCGCCGACCCCCATCACCACAGGGCTGTTGGGCAAGAATTCAGCCAAATGGGCAGCAACACCAATCGGCCCAACGCCCGGCCCGCCGCCGCCATGTGGAATAGCGAACGTTTTATGCAAGTTGAGATGGCATACGTCAGCACCAAAATCGGCTGCCGGCCGAGACAGGCCGACGAGGGCGTTCATATTTGCCCCATCCAAATAAACCTGCCCGCCATTATCGTGAATGATGGTGCAAATTTCTTCAATAGATTTTTCATAAACGCCGTGTGTGGATGGATACGTCACCATCAAAGCTGCTAGATTATCAGCATTCTGTTCCGCTTGTGTCTTCAAATCTTCCACGCTGATATTGCCATTCTCATCACATTCCACGACAATGACCTTCATACCTGCCATCACCGCGCTGGCGGGATTGGTGCCATGTGCCGAACTGGGGATGAGGCAGACATTGCGATGTTCCTCGTTCCGTGATCGATGGTAGGCACGGATGGTCAACATGCCCGCATACTCGCCAGACGCGCCAGAATTCGGCTGTAAGGAGAAGGCGGAGAAGCCTGTGATCTCTGCCAGCCATGACTCTAACCGGCGGAACAACTCCTGATAGCCGCGTGTTTGGTCGCTGGGGACGAAGGGGTGCATTTGGGCAAATTCAGGGATGGTGATGGGTAACATCTCGACGGCCGCGTTCAACTTCATCGTGCAAGAGCCAAGCGGAATCATCGAATGGGTCAATGATAAATCCCGTTTTTGCAGACGGGTGATGTAGCGCATCATTTCTGTTTCTGATTGATAGATATGGAAGACGGGGTGCTCTAAAATTGCGCTTTTGCGTTGATGCAGTTCGGGATACTCTAACCTAGCATTATCGGCTAACGCGCCGATGTCCATATTTTTGCCGCCAAAAATAGAGAATAGCGTTTCTATTTCAGCGACTGTGACTGCTTCGTCCAAAGAGATGCCGATGTCGCCATTGTCAAAGTAGTGCAAGTTTACTTTGTTGACCAAAGCGGCGTTGATGATGGCAGCTTGGGGACGAGGCCCTTTGCTGACGCGTATGGTATCGAAAAGAGGTGCTTTGTCGCTGACTGTGTACCCTAATTGGCGTAATCCTTCGGCTGTGATGATGGTGAGGAGGCGTACACGCTGGGCGATACGGTGCAATCCTTCGGGGCCGTGATAGACGGCGTACATGGAAGCCATGATTGCTAACAGCAC
The DNA here is from genome assembly GCA_015486215.1 of Anaerolineae bacterium. Classification (GTDB taxonomy): domain Bacteria; phylum Chloroflexota; class Anaerolineae; order Promineifilales; family Promineifilaceae; genus S016-13. The sequence continues at coordinate 6,808 of WFSA01000229.1, forward strand.
CTGTGAGGTACAGATATTGCTGGTCGCTTTTTCGCGGCGGATATGCTGCTCGCGTGTTTGCAACGCCAATCTAAAGCCGGGTTTGCCGTTATCATCTACGGATGCGCCGATGAGGCGGCCAGGCATGATCCGTTTGTACTTCATCATCGTGGACATGTAGGCGGCGTGGGGGCCGCCAAAGCCCATCGGAACGCCGAAACGCTGGGTGTTGCCGATGGCGACATCAGCCCCAAACTCTCCGGGCGGACGCAGTAAAACGAGGGAAAGAATATCGGCGGCGACGACGACGAGTGCGCCGGCTTTATGCGCTCTTGCGGCGGTGGGGGCGTAATCTAAAACTTCCCCTTCGCTGGTGGGATATTGTAATAGAACGCCAAATACTTTGTCTGCGCCCTCTTGATCGAAATTATATGTTTCGTGGTTGCCGACGATGACGTTGATATTGATTGGTTTGGCGCGGGTTTGAACGACGGCTATCGTTTGTGGATGGCAAAGTTCGGAGACGAAAAAGGTATTGGCTTTGGATTTACGCTTCATCGCTCGTTGGCAGAGGGTCATCGCTTCGGCAGCGGCCGTTCCTTCGTCGAGCAAAGAGGCGTTGGAAATTTCCATCCCTGTTAAACTGCTGACCATCGTTTGGAAATTGATCAACGCTTCCAGCCGTCCTTGAGAAATTTCAGGTTGATACGGGGTGTATTGGGTGTACCAGCTTGGATTTTCTAAGATATTGCGCTGGATGACGGGCGGGGTGATGGTGTTGGAGTATCCCATGCCGATGAAAGAGCGGAATAGTTTGTTTTGGGAGGCTAATTGGCGTAATTCATTGAGTACGCCTGTTTCGCTGCGTGGTGCTTCTAAATTCAAATGGCCGTTGATGCGGATATTATGGGGAACGGCTTGCTCTATCAATTCATCTAATGAGGACAGTCCCAATGTATCCAGCATGTGGGTGACATCATGGCTGCGCGGACCGATGTGGCGTTTAATGAAGCGGTCGGCTGGTTTTAGCAGGTCTCGGTTTCGTTGTGGGTGTGCGCCGTCAGACGCTGGATCATGATTGGCTTCGATGAAGTCTTGCCAATTTGTTTGGGGGTATCCGTGTAAACTCATAGTTTCTCCAGAACAATGAACAATGGGGGATGAAGGCTTATCTGATCATTGCTCATACGTATCATTAGTCGCGTTCGTTAAGGTAGGTAGTGTAAGCATCGGCATCCATCATCTCATCAAGTTCGGCATGATTGCTGATTGTGATTTTGATGAGCCACGCTTCGCCGTAGGGATCGCTGTTGACAAGTTCTGGCGCGTCGATGAGGTCTTCGTTTACGGCCGTTACCTCTCCAGAAATAGGCATATACAAATCGGCGGCTGCTTTGACGGACTCAACTACGCCGAAGTCGTCACCCATTGCAAAGCTGTCGCCTACGTCGGGTAGTTCTAAATAAACGATGTCGGATAACGCATCCTGTGCGTGGTCGGTTACACCAACGGTCGCTTCGTTTCCGTCTACTTTGATCCATTCATCTTCTTTTGTGTACAATAATCCAGATTCTATGTTGCTCATTTTATTCTCCTATATGAATAAATTAGAGCCAGCGGGTGAAGGGATGGACTCCCTTTTAACTTCAGCCGCCAGCTTTATATTGGTATGCTGATAGGAATTGTCTTCCTAATCATTGGTATGGAATTTTATCTATCTATATTTACAACTACTCAATGTTTCGGGGTGACTACAACGGATGAAAGAAATAAACGGATGGTGCAGTCGAGAAAACATCCGTTTATTTTCATAATCCGCTGTAGTCGTATTAAAAACAAAATAATTTCCCCACTTTATTGAGAAGATACTATAGTACCTTCTCAATAAATCGTGGACAAGACTTGACAAATTTCATTAGCACTTTATTTTACACGAGTATCATTAGGAAAATTTGTCAAGTCTCCCCAGAATACTGAGAAGATACATACTATATTTACAACTATTCAAGCCCTTATCTAATACGGGAAGGTTATTTGAATAATTGCCTATATTCTAACGCTGGTAGGCGATGATGTAAAACGGCCGTTTTTTTAGGTACTTTGCAGTTTGGGGCGGGTGACATTGATTGGAATCGGTGCCTGATAAATTATTTATCCAGAGAGCGTTATAGGGCGATTGCAACCTCGCCTTAATTTGTGATCGGTTTCGTGATCGAAAATCGAAAAAACCGATCACGAAACCGATCACGACATACGATCACGACAATCATAACGCCTAAATTTCCCGCAATTCACATGTTATGTCAATTGCGGAGCTACTTACTTTTAGTATAAACAAAACTGATATATCATTCATATATATCAAAACAAATATCGGCTTCACACCAATAGGGATGGATAAAAAGAGTCCATAATAGAGTGTGTTCGTATCTTCTCAGTATTCTGGGGAGACTTGACAAATTTTCCTAATGGTACTCGTGTAAAATAAAATGCTGATGAAATTTGTCAAGTCTTGTCCACGATTTATTGAGAAGATACTGTGTTCCCATATTTGACGCATTATTTATGCTGATGGAGAGTATTTATGTCACTATTTTCACCTCACCGATCACAGGCTCCTTTTTTGCCGATGGAGCAAGAGCCGTTGTCCGAGCGGGTTTTGACAAATATAGAGCGCATGGTTAAAGGCGCGTTATTTAGCTGTCGCATGTGCGGCAACTGTATTTTGCAAGAAACGGCTTATATTTGCCCGATGACTTGCCCCAAAGGGTTACGGAACGGGTTGTGCGGCGGAGCGACCCCTGACGCATGTGAGGTCGATCCTTCCCGTCCCTGCACGTGGTACGCCATTTATGAACGTGCAGAAAAAATGGGGCGGATGGATAAATTATTGGAGATAAACGCCCCTCTTGACGGTTCTCGCGCTGGAAAGGAGACGTGGCTGGATACTGCTAGAAAATGGAAGCAGGCGGATCACAGCCCTAGATTGCTTGATTACTTTACCGACCGCGATAAATTTAACCGCGAGTGGCATCAATTCTTTTTTGATCTACGTCAGCCTGAATGGTGGCAGGGAGATGCCGAGTACCATCCGCCCGCTTATGAGGAGCCGCTGTCCTTATTGGAAGCCAATTTACGGACGGGTAATTTTGTAACAACGGCTGAGATTTCACCACCATTAGGCGCGTCGGGAAAAATCATCCATAAAAAAGTACAATGGCTGCAGGGGTGGGTGGCAGCGGCGAACTTTACCGATAATGCGTCGGCGATGGCGCGGATGAGCAGTGTTGCCTCTAGTAAACTTTGCTTGGATGCAGGTCTGGAGCCGGTGATGCAGCTGCAAGCGCGGGATCGCAGCCGCTTAGTTATTGAGGCGGACGCGATGGGAGCGGCCGGGTTGGGCATTCGCAACATCTTATGCTTAACAGGAGACCATCAACGGTTTGGGGCAAGCCCAATCAGTAAGCCTGATCAATTTGATCTGGATGCGGTGCAAATGTTATGGGTTTTGCGTCGGATGCGGGATGAGGGAATTTATTTGGATGGGCGTAAAATTAAACAACGGCCGTCTTTTTTCTTAGGCGCGGCCGCTTCTCCATTTGGCGCACCGCCCCGTTTTGAAGCGTTGCGATTAGAAAAGAAGATCAATGCGGGGGCGCAATTTATTCAAACGCAGCCCGTTTTCGACTTAAATCGCTTTGATGAATGGCTGGAAGCGTTGGATAAACGGAATTTATTGGATAAAGTATATATTTTGCCTGGTCTGCTCCCTTTGAAAAGTAATAGAGCCGCGCATTTTATGGCAGATGGGGTTCCTGGTGTTACTATTCCAGACGTGATCATTAAACGGATGGATGCGGCGCAAGGAAAAGAGGCTCAACAGGAGACGGGGGTGGAGATTGCGCTAGAAATCATTGAGAAGTTGCAACGGATGCAGGGAATTAGCGGCATGCATGTGATGGCGATACATTGGGAAAATATCGTGCCGCGTCTGTTGAAGGAGGGAAATGTGCCGCAGCCCGCTATCAGTGGCAATGGACTTCTATAAAGGAGATATTACACGTTGCGGCGTACCAGTAAATAGATGAAATGGATCGAGATGGACAACGTACCCTCTATCTCTATTTACAAAGGAGAAAGATCATGCAGTCGGATGAGTTTATTTATTTAAGCAGAAAAGATGTCGAGAAGGTCGGCGTGCCGATGAGGGACATTATTGGGGCGTTGGAGAGAATGTTTGTGGAGAAGGGGAACGGCCGTGTGGAAATGCCGCCCAAACCCGGTATCCATACCCGCCCTGATGCGTTCATCCATGCGATGCCCGCCTACATCCCTGCTTTGCAATCGGCAGGCTTAAAATGGGTGTCTGGATACCCTGAAAATCAGAAGAAAAATCTCCCCTATATCACGGGCTTGATTATTTTGAATGACCCCGAAACGGGTTTTCCTATTTCTGTGATGGATGCGACGTGGGTGACAGCGATGCGGACGGGGGCGGCAACGGCCGTTGCCGCTAAATATCTGGCTCGTCCCGAAAGTTCAAGCGCGGGCATTCTCGCTTGCGGCGTGCAGGGGCGGAGCAATCTGGAGGCGTTATCTTGCCTCTTTGACCTCAAAACGGTCAAGGTTTACGATATTTATCCTCAAGTGGCGCGAAAATTTGCCGAAGAGATGTCCCCCGTTGTTGATATTGATATTGAGGTGGTGACGGATGCAAAAACGGCCGTTGTCACCTCCGATCTCGTCGTCACCAGCGGCCCCATCCTAAAACATCCCACCCCAACCATTCAAGCCGGTTGGCTCGCCGAAGGAGCTTTTGCCAGTCCCGTCGATTTTGACTCCTATTGGAGCGGTGACGCGCTGCACGAAGCGGATAAAATAGCCACTGACGATCTAGGACAGATGGCGTATTACCGCACAGTCGGTTATTTTGAACAGACACCAGAACCATATGCCGATTTAGGCGAAATTATTTCAGGCAAAAAGCAGGGACGAGAACGCGCCGAAGAGCGCATCATCAGCATCAATCTTGGCCTTGCGCTAGACGATATGGCAACCGCTCCCCTCATCTATAAAAAAGCAAAAGAGATGGGGCTGGGGACGATGTTGTCATTGTAATTTTTTGGGCGACCCAGCAGGTCGCCCCTACTCTTTAATTGAGGTGAATGATGAGCGAAGAAATTGATATCAAAGAGATGCCTATTGATGAATTGTATGAATTGATGGGCGAAGATTTATATGATGGATATGTCGAAGAAGTCGTTGAGGAAGTTGAGGAGGCGTTGTCTCGTGATATGACTCCGGCCAATGTGCTGACCAACGGATTAGTGGCCGGTATGGATGTTGTAGGCGTAGATTTCCGCGAGGGTATTCTGTTTGTGCCAGAAGTGTTGATGGCGGCGAAGGCGATGAAGGGCGGGATGAAGATTCTACGGCCGTTGCTCGCTGAAACAGGTGCGCCCAAAGTCGGCACAATGGTACTCGGCACAGTTAAAGGAGACATTCACGACATTGGCAAAAATTTGGTAGGGATGATGATGGAAGGCGCGGGCTTTGAAGTCATCAATATCGGCATCAATCAAGATGTAGATGCGTTTATGAATGCCATCGAAGAGCATAATGCAGATATTGTGGGCATGAGCGCGTTGCTGACAACGACAATGCCGTACATGCGCGTGGTGATTGATGCGATGAAAAGGAAAGGAATACGCAAAGATGTCATCGTTCTGGTCGGCGGTGCGCCGTTGAATGAGGCCTTTGCTGAGGATATTGAGGCGGATGCGTACTGTCGGGATGCGGCCGTGACGGTGGATACAGCCAAGAAATTTATGGCAATTCGACAATCTGCAAATTAACGAACATTATCATTACTACTTTAGGAATGAGGGTTAAATGAATCCTCGTTCCTTAGGGAACACTCGTTTTTAACTTTGGCGTTTTACCCTCACCCCAGCCCTCTCCGAAAGGGAGAGGGAGCAAGTTCCCTCCCCCTAAAGG
>WFSA01000230.1 GCA_015486215.1 Anaerolineae bacterium
GCCTAAGTTCTTAGATGATATACGCCGCCTGTATCGGGAATCGGAATTCCCGATACCTATTTATGGGAGTTGCGGGAATTCCGATTCCCGCAACAAATAACATATAAGGACTTCCGCCAGTGTGTACTAGTACTGCTTGACTGCTTGGCCTACCTTTTTCGGGGTTTTCTGTAGTGCAATTTTGTAAAATTGCACGGTCAAATTTGCAAATTTGACCTACGATAATTGCTGGAGAACTTCTAAGCCTGTTAGAACATCTATTTCTAACGCGCTTCGGCGCACTTTTCTGTGGCCGCCACCGATTGAAATCGGTGGCGGGGTGATGCAAAAAAATATCACGCGGTTAGGCAATTTTTACTGTTCCTCCGCCTGTTCCAACGGTAATGCCATGTAGAATGCGGAGCCTTCGCCAAATTGGCTTTCACACCAAACGCGGCCTCCATGCCGTTCAGCGATAGATTGCACTAACGCCAATCCCAAGCCAGAACCTTTGACTTTACGGCCGTCTCTGCGATCAACCCTATAGAATTTTTGGAAAAGCTGCGGATGCGCTTCTGGCGGGATGCCCGGTCCATTGTCCTGCACCGAGATGATCACTTCCTCCGTCCCCGCCTTTGTGCGAACGACTTCTGCTTGCAGCTTCATCACCCCGCTGTCAGGGGCATATTTGATGCCGTTGGTCACATAATTGGTCAGCGATTGGCGCAGCAGAGCCACATCCCCATCCATCATAAGCGACCTGCTGGGCAGGTCGACAGATAAATTGATGCCGCTGGCGTACGCATGCTGCCAGTGTTCGGCGGCCACATCGGTGATTAATTGTTTTAGATCGAACTGTTCGTAACGCAGATTTATACCCGCTTCAATACGCCCCAAATCGAGCAAATCATTGATCAATTTAGTCATCTGTTCAATACCGACCAACACTTTATCCACATAATCCTGCTGTTTGCTGTCCAATTCGCCCAGCATGGGGATCATATTGACATAGCCGCGCATATAGGTGAGCGGCCCGCGTAAATCGTGAGAGACGGTGGCGACGAAATCGGTCTTCATCTCGTCAATCTCTTTGAGATGGGTGATGTCGTGCAGCACGGCGACGCGCCCTAAACTGCGTTTGTCGTTGCTGACGATGGTGGAGGCGTTGACGTGGAATGTGCGCCCGTCGTCCAGAGGCAGTTCGATGTTTCGCGCACGATTATCTTTGCCCGTTAACGCTTCTAATAGAATGGAGATGGGAAGAATGTCAGCGACGGGGCGGCCGGCAACGGCCGTTCCTTCCAAGTCAAATGTCCGTTCCATCGCCCGGTTGATGAGCAGCACCTTATTCATCTGATCGGTGACGATGACCGCATCGGTCGCGCTGGCAAGCACGGCGGCCAAACGCCGTCGTCCCCCCTCTGCGGCGGCGAAGAGATGGGTATTTTCGACCAAAACAGCCGCTTGTCCCGCCAATGTCTGCAAAAGGGATTGTGTGCCATCTTCAATATGGCGGCTATCCGCATATCCAACCCACATGATGCCTTGAAAACGGTTTTTGGCGAGCAGGGGAACGGCCGACAGCCCATTCACCTTTTTGATACGATCTGATTTGCCCAATTTTAATACCGCGCGAATCTGGGAGTCGGTGGTCAGCGTGATAGCGGGGGAGCGGCGCAAATTTCCCATCAGACGGCCGTCGAGCAAGCTCATCGGGCGTGCCAAATCGCCCACGCCAAAAGTGAGGGGTTGACGGCCGTTTGGATTCAAAATAACCGCCCGCGCTCCTTCCGCACCGGCCGCTCTCATCGCCCCGTTCAACATCGCTGTCATGCCGCGCCGCAAGTTGACCGTATTCGATACCTCATGGCTGATTTCTAGAAGCAGCGACAAATCGCTCAACTGCTTATTACGCGAGCGGTACATGGCGGCGAAGGCGTGCGTCAACTGTCCGATCTCATCTTGGCGCGTCATCGTCGGCGGTTTCCATTCACCGCCGGCGGCAATATCATGCGACGCTTGCGCCAACTCCCCAATCGGGCGGGTGATGTCGCGCCCGATAATGGTCAAATTGATGTAAAAAACGATCATGATGACGAGAACGAAGAAAATGAGCGGTACGCCGATGGAAAGGGCGAGCCGCAATGCGTTTGCATAGGGGGCTGTGATCACGACTGTCCAATCATGCTCATCGGAGGGGAGATAATAGTGGAGAGTGTGTTCGCTGGTCTCGTCTGTATATGTTTGTACGGCCGTTCCATCCCCCACCGCCTCCATTATTTTGCCGCTCGGCACGTCCCAATCGCTTAATAATTTTTCGGCATCGGGGTGGGCAATAATGCGGTTGTTCTGATCGACGATGAAGCCGTTGCCCGCGCCGACAGTGCCTTGCAATCCCGCAATGAGATTGTTGAGCGGCAATGCCGGCACGCGCCCGATCAATGCCGCTTGCGGTTTCCCATCATCCCCCAATACGGGGACGACAAAACTGATCACATGCTCATCCTCTATGGAATCGGCGCGGGCGATAGCGGGGATATTGGTGGTTAGGGCAGTGGTGACGGCCGTTTCCTCCGCATCTGTCAACATCACCTCATCTACATCAAGCGGATAAAAGGCGGCAATGGATTGCAGATCATCGACAAGAATGATACGGCGATAGCTTGGGCTGGAGCGAAATAAACTCTGTAATCCATCTTCGTGCGATGCTGAATCGTCTAATGCTAATTGTCCATCACGGACACCTTGCAGCAGCACACTTTGCAAATTCGCTTGAAAATCGGGGATGGTGTCGGAGACGGTTTGTGCATCGTGCGCCATTTGCGTGAGTACCAATCTGGTGGAAAGGGTGATGGAGATGCTGATGACGATGATAACGATAAAAAGGGTGAGCAGGGCAGAGAAGGTGACAAAGTTACTGAGTAGCCGACGGCGCAGGCTGAGTTCTTCAGGGGTGGGGCGCAACGGCTGCCGACGGCGTAATTTTGGTATGCCTGTCAGTAGTAGCAACACGATAGCCCCACCCGTGACCCCTTCGGCCAATAGCGGCCAGATGTACAGGTTAAATACGTACAACGCTGAATCGAGTGCTGCCAGCAAGCTGCTATCAAAACCAGAGGTAACAAAGGTGGTGACAGCCATCAACAGGGCAACCAGCAAGCCGGCTGACAAACCGCCGATAATCGGATGGCGCATCGCTTTGTAAAAACGGCCGCGATACGGCTGTTTCATCAATGCAGAGGCTGCGGCGGCGGCAAATGCGTAATGGAACAGATCAAAAATCGTGTGCGACTGGCCTAATGCGACTCCTAACCCGCCAACAAGGCCGATAAGCAGGGCGGCGGCCGGCCCAATCGTCGCGGCGGCCAGCAATAATGAGGCGAAGGATAATAAAACAAGATGAATGGGGGCGATGCTGTTGGGCAGTAATAGACGGATGGGGAAAAGCTGGCTTAGGAGGAGGGAGGAGATGGTGAGGACGGCCGTTAATTTCCACCGTTCCACTAAACTGCTAAATGCATCTCGGTAATGGGCAATAAAATACCCAAGCAGAAACAGATAAAGCAGTAAAAAAGCATATCCTGATGGTGTGGTGGGCAAGGCGATAGTGCTTATCGCCGATACGCCCCATAAATCTAAACCCATAATAAGGAATTATTAATTGTTAATTGTCAATTGTCAATTGTCAACAGGGATTATGTTGCCATAGAATACAAAAAGGGGCTTGAAGAAGTTCTCCAAGCCCCTTAGATTCACGGTAGGAATCGTGTTTTATGCGTTAAAATTCCATCACATCGTCGGCACCAGCATCAGGTGTGCCGCTTTCCTCTTTTGCCCATGCGGAAAGTTCAAAGGTGACGCGCTCAAAGTAGCTTTGCGGCGGTAAGGCATCGGATTCACCGTATTGCAATCCTTTCAACTCAACATTGATGATGAGTGCGGCCGTTTCCAGCACGACAATCTCATTCTCTTTTGCCAATGACGGCTCGCCTTTCGGGGCTAATTTTGCTTTCATCGCTTCGTCGTAGAAGGCGTGTTCACTCATCGCCACGCGGGTGATGGTACGAATATCGTTTTTATCAAACAACCATACTTCAATCGCGGCTACACTCTTTGGCGAATCGGAGCCGATGGATTCAGCGATGCTGACACCACATTCACCCAAGAATGAGCCGTCCGCTTTTTCGATGCTGAACGAATCGTCAAAAGATTCATGCCCATGATTGTATGTGGTTTGGAATTTTGCAATGGGAACGGCATCAAAAGATGCGTCATCATCACCGCCTTCTGGTCCATCTTTTGGCTTTGTGCCAAAAACGGTGTCTGGGAGATCGCTTCTGCCGCCGTCAAGAATATCTTTGCGCCGACGGTTCAGGAAGAGCATGGCAAGGCCGATGAGGACGAGCAGGAGTAGTAACAAGAAGAGTGTGGTTCGTGAGGAGCCGCCTTCTTCTTCGGGGTCTACGGCGGGGGCATCGGTTGATGTTTCTGCAACGGCGTTACACCCTTGCCCGTTAACGGCCGTTGCTGCGTCTGTTAATTTTTGTGCTTTAAGCGGATCAGCTTCGTTGGCTGCCATGCGGCAAGCCACTTCATCCCCTTTCCAGCTATTCAGCGCATCATTTGCCATATTGACATCATGATTAAGACTGTATAATTCGGCCGTCATCACCACGATTTGCTCTTGTGATGAAGCGGATAAATCATATGGTGTTGCGCCTTCGTACTGAACTGGCGAAATTCCCCATCCAAAGATGAATAAACCAATCGCCCAGCCTACAATGAAAGCTACTACGCCAACGAAAATCGGATTTTTTGTATTCATAGATACCTGCCTGCTTTTTTGACTCTTTATTAACCTACATTCAAGGTCCCCTCTGCGACGATTATCTTATCATAACTTGACAGGGTATTCAAATTTTATGTAAATTTTAGACGGGTATGATGAATTTATCAGCAAATGGCTCGGTGGCAACGGCCGTAAAGCCATTGTTCATCGATTAACCGCCCGTTGAAATCATTAGAAAGGGAACATAGAGTATCCTAGTATAGCTTGGCGGAAGTTCTTAGATGATATACGCTGCCTGTATCGGGAATCGGAATTCCCGATACCTATCTGGTGGAGCGTTGCGGGAATTCCGATTCCCGCAACAAATAACATACAAGGACTTCCGCCAGCGTGTACTAGTCAACATTTCTACGCAGGGCTAGTACTGCTTGGCCTACCTTCTTCGGGGTTTTCTGTAGTGCAATTTTACAAAATTGACCTACGATAATTGTCGGAGAACTTCCGCCAGCGTGTACTAGTA
>WFSA01000231.1 GCA_015486215.1 Anaerolineae bacterium
AATCATGCCCGACCGCCACGCGGCACACCTCTACTACCTCATCAATATCGGCGGCGTGATTTATCATCACGGCAGCGGCAACGCGCCCGATTCATTTTCCATTCCAGAACTGCATTACCCCAGAAACGCAAAGGAGATGGCGACGTTTTTATCCAGCAGCGGCGAGGTCAGCGTGGCGCGTGATTTGCGCGAAATCGGTGTGCTGGCAGATAAGGCGTGGGCGCATCGGCACAGCCAACGGCCGTTGCTCTCTATTCTCGACCAGCGGCTGCTCTACTGGCCGATTGGCAGCGATGATGACAAATCAAGCGGCGAAGTGCGGAAATGGATGACGGCGATGAGTAAAATTCACGATGGCGGCGGACTGCTGGCGGGATATATTGATCGCCCGATGACAACGGCCGTTATTACCCTTCTCAAAACATTACAAGGCGCGGAAACGCCCGACAGTTTCGACTGGAAATCATTAGGCAAGCGTAGCCTAACTGGCGGTATCAGTGATGGCGCACTGTTCAGCCGCTTGCTGGGGCCGGGCGAGCGGAGTGCAATCTTCACCCATATTTCGCCACGAAACACAGAATTTGCTGATTTTGACGCAGGCAATCAGGTCTGCTTCTTCTTCCTGAATCCGGGGATAAACGGCCGTTCTATCGCTCGTATTGATGTGCCGCTTTGGGTGGCAGAGGATGAGGAGGCGGTAACGGCCGTTCACGCCCTCATCTACGACCAATGCCAAATCATCGGCGAATACCCCTACGTCATCGCCCGCGCCGACGAAATGGCCGTCGTTGGCCGCGACGATAATCAGGAATTGAACTACCTGATCGACCTCAAAATGCAGGAACACGGCGTAGATATGTCCATGACGGCCAAACTTGGCAGCAAAAACCTAGCGAGAGGCGGGCGGACGCGGCACGGGGGAATATGGCGGAATAGGGGACACTGATTGCACGGATGAACACAGATAAAAAAGCGGGCATGGTTCATTTTTGATGAAATGATCTTTACACTTTTTGGGCGACCCAGCGGGTCGCCCCTACGATTCCCTCTTGTAGGGGCGATTCGCTGAATCGCCCAACACAACATAAATTGTAAAGATGATTTGCCCAATTCTGAACCATGCCAAAAAGCGGAAAATCAGTGTAATCAGCGCAATCAGTGTACAAATTTTATAATCGAGAAGAATTATGACATCTACTAATTTAGAAATCGGGCGCGTATTGCGTGCCAGCACGCTCGGCTTTGCCATCGGCTGCCGTGTGCAACAGTTACAACATCCAGCCTTTGGCAGTTTGGTGAAAGCGACACCAGTAACGGCCGTTGATGGACGTGAACTCATCTATGGCCTAATCTACGACATGCACATCGACGACGACCCACTCGTGCGCCGTCTGGTGCTGACCGAAAAAACAAACAGCGAAATCATCCGCGACCAGCGCGATAATCGGATGTTGCCGATTGAAATGAGCGTACTCGCCGTCGGTTATCAGCAAGGCGATAACATCCGTCACGGCTTGCCGCCGCGCCCGCCGTTGAGCCTCGATCCCGTCACCCTTTGCCGTGACCGCGATGAAGTCATCGCTTTTAGCGACAATTTGGGCTATTTGCGCCTCATTTTACGCGCCGCCGATGGCAATGTCCCCGTCGATCAACTCCTCGTCGCCCACATTACCGACATGTACCACCTGCGCGGCGATGACCGCGACTGGGCGATGGCCGCCATTGAGCAACTCATCGACCTGCTTCGTGCCAACTACGAAATGCTCATCCCCACCATCGAAGCGTTAAGCGAAACGCTTTTTTAATTGATAATTGACAATGGATAATTGATAATGCTGGTCAACGCACGACATTATCCATTTTCAATTATCCATTCTTCTCCCCATGCAAGACGATTTCTTGACCTCCCGCGCTTCGCAAGATTTTGAGCGCAGTTATCGCGGCCGTTTTTGGCGCAAATTGAACGCTTGGCTCAAGGGCAAAAGCAACGAATTACTGCCCTATGATCTTGTCCGTGAACAAATCCCCTTCGATGGACAGCGCGATTTGGGAATGCAAACCATCAATGTTGACAAAATTGTGGGCAGTGTCGGCCGTTACCGCGATTTTGACCGTGCCTTTTTTCCCACCCAAGAGACGACCAGCGCACGCTGGATCAGCATCCGCAAAGCGCATTATCGCGCCATTGAATTGCCGCCGATTGAGGTGTATAAAATCAGCGATGTCTATTTTGTGCGGGACGGCAACCATCGTGTTTCAGTCGCCCGCGAGCGCAAGCAGGGATTTATTGACGCGCATGTGATCGAGATTCGCATCCCGATTCCCATCACCCCCGAAACTGCCGTTGATGATTTGGTGCGCCAACATGCGTATGCGGAGTTTATGCAAAAAACGGGGCTGGGGCGATTGAAAGATGTCGATTTGGAGTTGTCGGTGGCGGGGGATTACGGCCGTTTATTCCATCACATCAACGCCCACCAATACTATTTGGGACTGGATGGGCAAGCGGTTTCATTTCGGGAAACGGCCGTTTCGTGGTATCGCACCGTCTATCAGCCCATGCTCGCCACCATCGCCGAACATGACCTGCAAAAGCAGTTCCCCAACCAAACCGCCACCGACCTCTACCTATTCGTCAGCGAATATCAATGGCTACGCCGTGAATTTTTGACCGATGAGAAAGAAGAAAGCGAGGAAATGCCCGATTTGGCCGCCCTGTACAGCGACGAAGAGATTCGGCTGGCGATCAAAACATTACGCCAACAGCAATGGATTGATGGGCTGATTTTGGAACAGGAGCGGGCGCATTTTGAGGCGTACACAAACATCAAAACCATCCGTCCAGAGGCGGACATTCGGCTCAGTTTGGCGGGTAAATATGACAAGCTATTGCATCATATCAGCACCCATCGCTGGTACATGGGCGAACAGCAGGGGCATGATGTGGCCTACGCGGACGCGGTTGCGTCCTGGTACGACCATGCGTATCTGCCCACCGTGCAGATAATCAAAGATGATGATGTGTTATCCCATTTCAACAACCGCACGGAAGCGGATTTATATTTATGGATGGTTGACCATCGTGATGATTTCATAGAAAACAAGGATTGAGATTGTTGGATGCGCCGTTTCCCCTCATCATAAAAGCATGTGGTATACTGCGCTTTGACAGGTAGGGAGTACAAACGATATGGACGAAAAAAACAAAGCGAACCGTGATGTTTTACCCGATGAGTTTGAAACATTTGAGGAACTGTCTACGTTTTGGGACACGCATGATGTAACGGATTATGCGGAGTATTTAACGGCCGTTTCCATAGAACTATCGCCGCAACCGACGCACGAATATAAAATCGTTCTCTCCGACACATTGAACAAAAGTATCCATGAAGTACAAAAAAAAGAGGGCGTTTCTGCTGGCACATTGGTCAACTTATGGGTGCAAGAGCGATCATAACAATGTCAGATGGCCTCTGTTTAACGGCCGTCCCCCCCAACCCCATAAACACAAAAATTCTCCCCTCTACTCGACTAAAACAAGGAGTTGAACATCTCTCTGAACAAGGGTTCAATCTATTTTCGATCCTCGATTACGCCGCTTTGCCGCCTGCCATTCAAGCGATGATGCCCGTCGCCGATTTGGCGGCCAAGAGCAGCGGCGTTCCCGCCCGCGTGCTGCTGTTGGCGCATGGGGGCAAGCAGTTGTGGCGGGCGATGGAACGGGCAGATGCGTTCGGCGGGCGTGATCCTGTAGACGAGTTCAGCATCAAAACAGTGCGCTATTTTTTGGAGCAATATCTGGGGGATCCGCCATCGAAACTATTGTATCCAGTGACGGGGATCAATGTGCCGTTGCAGCAGTTGGGGACGGTTGCAGGCTGGCATCAGCCGTCCCCGTTGGGAATTGGGATGAATGGGCAATTTGGATTGTGGTGGGCATATAGAACGGCCGTTTACCTCCACGCCGACCTCCCCATCATCAAAACCGAGCCGCTCTACTTTCCTGCCTGCATGGAATTGCGCTTGCGCCCGCAATCGATCTGCGCCGCACAATGCGTCGCCCGCCGCGCCTGCCCCATCGCCCGTGAACACCAATACACAGTGGCACAGACGGCACATCATTACCGCTCATCGTTGGTAACATTGCGCGAGTGGGCATAAACGAGGGTGCGGACACAGATTGTCACAATCTGCGTCAATCTGCGAAATTTGCGGACAATAATTTTTTATCTCTGTTCATCCGTGCGGCTACTTATCCTGTATCAAAAACGGCGATTCGATCAAGCCAAAATTATAGTGCAGCGATGCGTCTCCCTCAGGATATTCAAACTCGCCAATCTTGCCATCATCACGATGCAAAACGGCCGTCAACCCATCCATCACCCCATCCAGTTCCACAGGCACAACCACATCTCGATTAAGCCCCGCAGGAAGCAGCAACTTGCCAATACGTTTCCCTTCATCATTATTGATTACGACCCAAACAGGGCGGACAGCGGCGACAAGCGGGATGGTGACACTGCTCACATCCCCCTCTTGCCGAATAGGCTGATCGCGGGTGATGAGATAAGACGCTTTATCGGTGTGAACGACCGTCGGCGGGGGTAAACGGCCGTCATCCGCCATAATGGGCAAATCATCCGACACCCCAAACACGCCCATCTCTCCCCCGTCTTTATGCAATAGCAAATAAACAGTGTCCAGAGAAGATGAGGAAATCGTCACGCTGACCATCTCGTTAACTCCATCCGCCAATGGCGCAAAGCCGACGATAACTCCGCCGCTGGTGGTGCTGGAATCATTATAAGCGACCAGCCACCCGTCCCCATCGCTGACGGCGCGATCAATCACAAGCGTGTTATCCAATAACGGCTGATCGTAAGCCAGAATAGAAGGGGGCAGCGCGGCCTCAAAGGTGGCGACGACGGGTGTGCCGCTGACAAGAACGGCCGTATCCACGTCATCCGATTCATAATGGCGCAACACGCCATCATCTATAAAAAGGGCGGCGTGCAATTGGGCTGTCGCTTCGTGCAGGGGGATGGGGATGCGAATATCATCATGCCCGCCCGCTTCCACAAATTGATGCGCCAAAGGGCGGCCAATCGTGCCATTCTCATCATTATAAAGAACGATCCAACCGTCAACGGCGGTGTACACGTTCTCAAATTCCACCATGCCATCTTCGCCGATAGATTGATCGATAACGGCGATGATCGGCGTAGCAATGTCTAAAACAATCTCAAAAGAGTGGGTGACAACGGCCGTTTCTGCATCAAAAAATCCTGTATCCTCACCCGCGTACAGCATGGCGATCAACTTTTCGGTCGCTAACATCGGGGGAATGGCGACGGTGATGCCGCGATTGACTCCTTCGGCAACGGCCGTGTACGCCAGCATCTCGCCCACTTTCCCATCCCGTTGAGCATAGATGGCGACCCAGCCCGCCTCTGCCGCCAGCACCTCATCAATACGCAGCACCCCGTCATCGGCCACCGTCTGCAAGCTGACTGTAATGGCCGGGCGGAGTGGTACAGCTGTGGCGGGAACGGCCGTCGGCCTCATCGTTGGCGCAGCGGGGATGGATGTCGGCGTAAACGGAGAGGTAACGGGGGAAACAACTGTCTCTTCCGCCGCTTTATCAGCAGAACAAGCTACCAATAACAACACAATCAAGGAGAGCAAAATTTGTTTTTTCATACCAACAAGTATAACGCAATTAACAATGAACAATTAGCAATGAACAATTAGCAAGTTGACAATTGACAACTGACAATTAATAATTAGCCGTATGATCATACACAATATGAAAATCGAAGGACACGAACTGTCCGCGCTCTCCTTCAACCCTGATGCCTCAGGACATCCTATCATCCTATTGCATGGCGTTACCGCATCCGTCGGCTTATGGATTGGAGAGCAAGTCTCTCTTTTTACCCCCTACGGAGCTGTTTATGCGCTAAGCCTGCCCGGTCATTACCCAGCCGCTTTTCCCCCAAGTTTTCAACAAAAGTCTCTCACCGCCGAGATGATAGCTCGTGTATTGACCACCGCTATACGCAATTTGATCGGCGAGCAAACGGCCGTTCTCGTCGGACATTCAACGGGTGGCTTCGCCGCCCTAGCCATCGCCGCCCGCGCCCCCGAACTCGCCCATTCCGTCATCAGCATCGCTGGATTCGCACAAGGGGGATGGATTGGGCCACTGGGTCTCTCTCAGCGCATCCTGTCGCATGGCTTTATGGGCAGACTGTTTTTCAAAGCGATCTATCTCTCCAATCGCTGGCCGCGATATTACTTCAAAACAACATGGCGCATTTACAGCACCAATAAAGAGCGTCTATTCACCTTCACTTCGCTTGATGCCATTGTAGACAATATGCTTCCCTATTATAGGAAACTCGATCTTGAGGCGATGGCGCAATACTTCATCGCTATGGCCGCCACCAACATCGAAGCATGGCTGCCGCGCATCACCGCCCCCACCCTCATTTTAGTCGGCGACAGCGATCCCATCGTGCCAACAGCACAATCCTACATAATCGCCGACAATATCCCCAACGCACAATTAGAATTATTCAAAGGCGCAGGGCATGTACTGATGTTCGAGATGTATGACGAATATAAACAGGTAGTGGATAAATGGTTGCGAAAACAGGTATCTTCTCAATAAATTGTGGACAAGACTTGATAAATTTCATCAGCACTTTATTTTACACGAGTATCATTAGGAAAATTTGTCAAGTCTCCCCAGAATACTGAGAAGATACGAAAATAGTAGGTCAAGTTTGCAAACTTGACCTTTACGATATACTTCTACTCAGATACTTTAGGAATAGGGGCTTATTATGCACCCATTTGCTCTACAGATGGGTAAGGCCAACCCGAACAACTCCCATTCCTTATTTAAGAAAAGGATTTTAGAATGAAATTAGGCATTATCGGCTTGCCCAGCTCGGGCAAAACAACCATTTTCAACGCGCTGACACGAGGGGATGCTCCCACAGGGCAAAGTATGGGAGGACGGTTTGATGTATCAACGGCCGTTGTCGATGTACGCGACGACCGCATCGACACCCTTTCGGCGATGTTCAACCCCAAGAAAACAATCTACGCCCGCATCATCTATACCGACGTAGGCGGCTTGAAAAAGAGCGAGCAAAAAGGGAGCAGCCTCAGCGGCGCACTGCTCAATCACCTCTCCGGATTAGACGGCTTTGTCCACGTCGTCCGCGCCTTTAAAAGCGAACTCGTGCCGCATATGGATGGCTCTGTCAATCCCCTGCGCGATCTGGAAACATTAGACATCGAACTGCTGTTCAGCGATCTCGATATTGTCGAAAAGCGGCTGGAAAAACTGCAAAGCGGGCTGGCACGCGGCGCGTTCAGAGGCGAAAAGGCGGCGGCGCAAGCAGAAGCAGCCCTGTTTGAACAATTACACGAGGCGTTATCAGAGGAACGGCCGTTGCGCGACCTAGACCTCACCGAAGAGCAGATCAAAGGATTGCGCGGCTACGGGTTGCTCACCCTCAAACCGATGCTCGTCGTCTTCAATATCAGTGACGATCAAGAAGAACTCACCCCCGAATATGATCACAGCCTCACCGTCGTCACCAATCTGCGCGGCAAATTAGAGATGGAACTTTCCCAACTTAGTGCCGACAATGATACCGAGTCCCTCGACATGTTCATGGATGAATACGGCGTAACCGAACTCAGCCTGGACAAAGTTATCCGCCTCAATTACGAATTGATGGGCTTACAATCCTTCTTCACCGTCGGCGAAGATGAAGTACGCGCCTGGACGATCCAAAAAGGAGCCAACGCCGTTCAAGCCGCAGGAACCATCCATTCCGACTTAGCCAAAGGGTTCATCCGCGCCGAAACCGTCGCCTATCATGACCTCATCACACTTGGCAGTTTGCCCGAAGCACGCAACGCAGGAAAGTTGCGGCAAGAAGGTAAAACATATATCGTTAAAGATGGTGATGTAATCAATATCAAATTTAATCTGTAACTACTCAGCTTCTCAACTATTTCACCACGAAGACGCAAAGATCACAAAGAAACTCTTAAAAAACTTCGTACTCTTCGTGTCTTTGTGGTTAAGGGAAAACTCGTAAATAACTGTGGCCAAGGTGACAGGCACTTGGCAAGTGCCTGTCACCTGAAAGTCCAAAGTTAAAAACGAACCTTCCCTAAGTATGACAATGGCTGAGTAGTTACTCTAATCTATAAAAAAGCAACAGTCTATCGTAGGTCAAGTTTGCAAACTTGACCTACAGTCATGGAAAAAATCTTATGGATTTAGTCATTATTTTACACGCAGGATTAGCAACTGGTACGATTTTGCTGTTTGCCGCCATCGGCGAAATTTTTACAGAACGGGCAGGCATTCTCAACTTAGGCGTTGAAGGGATGATGCTCATCGGCGCAATGGCGGGATTTTCCAGCTCATTAGCGACAGGAAGTCCATGGCTTGGCTTGATTATGGCGATGTTAGCCGGCGGCGCATTAAGTCTAGCGCACGGCTTAGTGACCATTCACTTTCAAGCCGATCAAGTTGTCAGCGGCTTATCCCTCACCTTCTTAGGCACAGGATTGGCTCTCGTTTTAGGCGAGGGATTGACAGGACAAAACCCCGCCCTCATCCCCACCTTCACCATTCCCGGCCTAGCCTCTATCCCCATCATTGGCGGCGCATTTTTCGCCAAACAGAGCGCACTAGTCTATCTTGGATACCTTTTTGTGCCAGCCGTTTGGTATTACATCAACAAAACACGACCAGGTATGCACTTGCGAGCCGTCGGCGAAAAACCATCCGCCGCTGATACGATGGGCGTAAATGTATACCGTCTGCGCTATTTTTATGTTTTTGTCGGCGGTTGTCTAGCAGGATTGGCTGGGGCGACAATTAGTTTATCCGTTTCTCCCGGCTGGTACAGCGCACAAACCACGTCAGGGCAGGGATGGATCGCCGTCGGTTTGGTGATCTTCGCCCAATGGAATCCAATAAGAGCGGCCGTTGGCGGGTATCTATTCGGCGCATTGCGGCGCGGCATTCTCGATCTGCAAGGGCCAGCCCTCATTTTCGGCATCACCAACCCACTCTACATCAACTCCAATTATGGCTTCTTCCTGCAAATGACCCCCTATCTGCTGACCATTTTAGCGTTAGTACTAGGCGCAAGAATGGCAATGAAAAAGCGGCTGGGCGCACCCGCCGCCTTAGGCATACCTTACATTCGCGGTGAACGCGGATTATAATAATGAGTGATAGTATCTAATACTACCTACCAAGAGAGAATAAATTATGAGCAAAAAAATTCGTAGAGTAAAAGGCCAAACAAGAGCGGCCGCCATAGCAGCAAGGAAAACGGCCGTTAAAGAGATGACCGTCGAAGATTTTGAAAAAGAGTACGCCTACGTCTTCAAAGATATGCGTCACGTCCTCATCCTTGCCGTCGTCATGTTCGCCCTTCTCATCGGCCTTAACCTGATGTTACAATGAAATAGCGTATAGAGATGATTGGGGAATTCGCTGAATCACCCAACACAATACAAATTCTGACCCAGATCAGGCATTCTATGTATCTTCTCAGTATTCTGGGGAGACTTGACAAATTTTCCTAATGATACTCATGTAAAATAAAGTGCTGATGAAATTTGTCAAGTCTTGTCCACGATTTGTTGAGAAGATACAAAACTTGACCCCTAAAGGAGATTCTTATGACTGTTACCTACGCCGATAAACCGTGGATTAAGGAATATGATGACGGTGTTCCCGAAAATATTGATATCCCAGATCATACTGTTCACCATTTTTTAGAAGAATCCGCCAAAAATTTCCCTGACAATAACGCGATTATTTTTAAGGATCGCACAATAAGCTACCGTCAGTTGAACGATACCGCCGATGCTATTGCCGCCTCACTTATCGCCAATGGGTTCAAAAAAGGGGATCGTGCCGTCATCTATATGCCCAACCTGCCCCAATTTGTCATGTCCTATTTCGGCATTCTCAAAGCAGGCGGCATCGCCATCGCCACCAATCCGCTCTACTCCAAACGTGAATTAGAACATCAATTGAGCGATTGCGGCGCAGAGACAGTTTTTGTGATGAGCCGCTATTATAATTTGCTCAAAGAAGTGCAAAACAGCGGCAATACCAACGTCAAGCGCGTCATCGTGACCAATGTTAAGGATTATTTTCCGCTCAAATTACGCATTTTATTCACCTTGCTTAAAGAGAAAAAGGAAGGGGATCGGGTGACGCTGGCAGACGGTGATGTGCGTTTCAACAATTTTGTGGAAGCGGGAATGAAACTGCCCAAACCAGATGTCAAAGTCAATGGCAGCGACCCCGCCTTATTGCAATACACGGGCGGCACAACGGGGCTGGCAAAAGGGGCGACGGGCTTGCACAGCAATTTAGTCTCCAATGCGTATGTACTGCAAACATGGATTGATTGGGAGATGGGGGAAGAGGGTTTCTTAGCTTCCATCCCGTTTTTCCATGTCTATGGAATGGTGACGGCTCTGATTTTTTCAGCAGCCGTTGCTGGTGAAATGCTCATCATCGTTAATCCGCGCGACCATAAAGATTTATTGGGCAGCATTAACAAATACGGCCCCAGCATCTTCCCCGGCGTGCCAGCGATGTATATCGCCATCAACAATAACCCTGATGTGATTGCGGGCAAATACAATATCAGCTCCATTCGCGCCTGTATTTCTGGCTCAGCTCCATTGCTGATGGACACCAAATTAGAATTTGAACGCTTGACAGGCGGCAAATTGGTCGAAGGGTTCGGCATGACTGAGACCTTCGTCGCCACCCATGCCAATCCAATCAACGGCGTACCCCGTTCTGGCTCCATCGGGCTGCCATTGCCCAACGTAGAATGTAAAATCATGGATGCCGATCTTGGCGAAGAAGAGATGCCCGTCAACGGCATTGGTGAACTGGTCATCAAATCCCCATCCGTCATGCAAGGGTATTGGCAGATGCCCACCGAAACAGAAAACACCTTGCGCGACGGCTGGCTGTACACAGGCGACATCGCCCGCATGGACGAAGATGGGTATTTCTACATTGAAGATCGCAAAAAAGATATGATCATCGCTGGCGGATACAACATTTATCCGCGTGAGGTTGAAGAGGTGCTGTCTGCCCATCCCGATGTGATAGAAGTGGCCGTTGCCGGCATCCCCGACCCCCGTCGCGGCGAGACGGTGAAGGCGTGGGTGGTAAGAAAGGACGGCTCGACGTTAACGGAAAAAGAGTTGATCAACTGGAGCAAAGAAGGGCTTGCCAAGTATAAATACCCGCGCATGATTACGTTTATGGATGAGCTGCCAAAAACAACGGTGGGCAAAGTCTTGAAACGAGAATTAGTGAAGGAGTATAAAGAAGCGCAGGCTAAATAATCAGCCAATTACTCAAATTACGTTGCAAAAATACCGTAGAGCCGCCCCGCTGGGGCGGCTTTTTGTTTCACGTAAAGGTACAAAACCGTAAGGAATGAGACCTTACCATTATCGTAAACTTAACGATTTGTCATTCCCCCATCTTCATGAGGGCAGGCTCTGCGAAGGCAGGAATCCATACTCTTTGAGAGCAGTGGATTCCCGCCTAAAAGAGTTGGGTGTGTTTCATTTCAGTAGAAGTGATAGTCACGGGGCGCATAGTTTCGGGTAAATTAAGTCCGTTTGCCCCGTGACAATCACTTTGGTTCAACTCATTTGAAACACACCCAAAAGAGTTTACCCTCACGAAGGTGGGGGCGGGAATGACAGTTAAATATATCTGTTAAGTTTACGAATATGGAGACCTTACGGTTGCGATATTGTCATTGCGACCAAAAGAGTAGGAGCCGCCCCGCTGGGGCGGCTCCTACCGTGTGGGGATCCATTCTTCTAGTGTAACCGTCCCATACGCCGCTTTGCTGAAATCGGCCGCATCCCCGCCCCATGGAATTGTGCAATCGAAGCCGGCCTTTGCCGTGCGGCTCTTTTTGCCCACCACATGCGTTCCTGACGGATCAAGGGAGCTGCCCGTCGCTGCTTCCATCATGATTAAGTCTTTATCCGCTTGGAAACGCGTTGCCATCGCCCACTCGACTTGGGCAGGGTCGTGCAAATCGACATCCTCATCGACTATCCATACATGCTTGAGCGATCCATGCCCCTTAAAAGCGGCTTCAATCGCCCGTTTTCCATCCCCTGCCCGCTCTTTTTTAATCTGCACCACCGCGTGCAGCCACGACGCGCCGCCTGCGGTGATGAGAGCATCGCAGCATGTCGCCACTTTGTTTACTTCGGCGACGATGGTTGGTTCGCGCGGCATTCCCATGAGCAATTTATGCTCTAAGCCGCCGGGTAGCAATGCGTGATAGATGGGATCGTGCCGATGAGTGATGCGATCAATCTCAATGATCGGTTGTTGGCGGGTGATGTCCATCGTTTCGGTCAAATCCATAAACGGCCCTTCATCCGTCATCCGTTTGGTGATGCGCCCTTCAAGCACGAGTTCCGCTTCGGCTGGGACGTAAATATCATTGGTCAAACATTTTACCAATGGGGTTGGGGCGAGGGCGTTGGCGAGGGCGAGTTCGGAGATATTGGCGGCGGGGGACATAGAGGCGGCTAAATGGACCGCTTGCGGCACGCCGATACAGATCGCAATCGGTAGATCGCCATCTACTTTTTGCATCGCCTTATGCGTGCCGCGCCGCTCGATAATGCGGGCTGAAAATTCATTCTTGTTCAGCCGCATCAGGCGATGGTAACACATATTGGCGCCGTCATCGGGATCGTTGATGATGGCAACGCCGCTAGAAATGTAGTGGCCGCCATCTTGCGGCAAGTGAAGGGGGATGGGCAGGTCGTTCAGGTTCACATCGTCGCGTATGATTTCTTGGCAGGGGGCGTTTTCCACGATGGGATTGGGGACGGGGTTTTCTAATGCGTCCACCAATCGTTCTAGCAGTTTGTCGGTGGGGATGGCTAAATTGATGCCAAAATAGCGGCGGTCGGCGCATAATCCTGAAACGATGCGCCAATCGGGGTACTCTTCGATTTGTTCAAATAGGGCAACGCGCCCTTCTAGCGCGTGGGCGACGTTGGCAAGTTGGTAGTTGACGTTGATTGGGCTGCTGATGGTGATGAGGTCGTGGGTAACGGCCGTTTCACTCAAAAATTCGCGTACATCCATAATTCTCCTTCGGAAAGACAGGGAATGGGACACGGGTTGTGTTGAACTCTCTATCTCGCATCTCTACTCTCTATTTCCACTCTCTTCGGTTATACTTACGCTTTAATTTAACGCAAAGGAAAGGATTGGCAAGCGATGGCTGAAAACTCTTTATTAGAAGTGGAAGTGAAATTTTTTTTGCCGACAGTGGAACCGTTTCGGCAAAAGTTGTGCGATCTGGGCGCATTATTGAGTAAAGAGCGCGTCTATGAGCGCAATCTCATCTTGGATACGGCGGATCGGCATCTATTTCAGGCTGAAAAGTTGTTACGATTGCGACAGGATACGGCCGTTCGTCTCACATTCAAAGGGAAGTCATCGCTTGATACAGAAAGCGAAGCTAAAGTGCGTGAGGAGATTGAGATGGAGGCGGGGGATTTTGACACGGCCGTTCTTCTCTTCAATCGTCTCGGCTATCAGCCGCAGATGGTGTATGAAAAGTACCGCGAAACGTATCGCTTAGGCGATGCTGAAATCGTGCTGGATGAAATGCCGTATGGGGATTTTATCGAAATTGAGGGGGATGCGGCGAGTATAAAATCTGTTGCTGGCAGATTGGGATTGGATTGGAACGGCCGTTTGCAAACCAACTATCTAGCTCTCATGCACCGCTTAAAAGAGCATCACCATCTCCCCTTCACCGACTTAACGTTCGCCAATTTCATTGACCTAAATATTTCCATTGCTGATGTATTGGAACAGCCCGCTGCCTAACCCTTTGAACAAAATGCTCTTTGGGCGACCCAGCGGGCCGCCCCTACTCACTCCTATTCGCTTTTTTTAGTGCAGTCGGCTATCATAAACGGAGTTATTTTGGTGAAATGTGAGATGCAAAAATGGCTTGATTTTCAAGCTATAGAAACAACAAAAACCAGTCGCAGTGACTGGCTTTGTTAACAATATATTCCTTAAAAAATCAAGGATTTTAGATTATTTTGATGTAGTTTTCAAACAACGGGTGCAGAAGTTCTTACGAACTTTACGGCCGTTTTCATAAACAGATACTCGTTGGATATTCGGGCGAAATACCCGTTTCGTTTTATTCATTGAGAAACTTACATTGTTTCCCGAACGCGGTGTTTTGCCGCACATATCACACTTAGCCATAATTTCACCTTACTCAGACAAATTAAAAGCGACCAACAAGGTCGCCCAATAGAAATATCAAGGGAAAGATTATAAACAACTCATTTTAATAATGCAAACAAGATAGAGTATAGAGCTAGAGACAGGAAAAAATTTCGCTCGACATCCTTGTACGAAGTAAAGGTAAAAATATGCCAACACAAGATGAACCATTAGGATTAGTAGATATATCCACCAATACGATTGCTACAATCACCAATCAAGCTGTCAATCAATGTTACGGTGTTGTAGGGATGTCGCAAAAGAATTTGATCAATGGCATTGCCAGCTTCTTGTCAGCGGATAATCGGCGCGGCATTGATGTTAATATGGACGAAGATGGACAAATTAATATCGATGTATACGTCGTTGTTGAGTATGGTGTGCGGATTCGCACCGTTGCCAAAAGTATCCAGAACACGGTCAAATTCCATGTGGAAAAGACGCTGGGGCTGCCTATTCACGAAATCAATGTTTTTGTACAAGGCTTACGTTTGCAAAAAAATTAGCGCAGGTGGATAGAGAATAGGTACTTTTATCACTGCATTTCATTTCTAAATGCTGTTTATGGTCTATGACAAAAATACATGATAGCGGCTATAAAAAGTTGTTCTCCAACAAAACTATCTTTCGTCAACTCTTGCAAACTTTTGTAAAAGAGCCGTGGGTGGATGAACTTGATTTTGATAGTTGCGAAACCATTGATAAATCCTTTATCTCCGAACATTATAAAACAACTGAGAGCGATCTCATTTATAAAATCAGATTAAATGATCAAGAACTTTATATCTTTATCCTGATCGAATTTCAATCTACCGTTGACCGCTTTATGGCAGTACGCATTCCAAATTACATCACTAATTTCTATATGGATTATTTGGAAACGCATAAAAAAGTAGATAAACTGCCCCCCATCTTTCCTATTCTCCTTTATAATGGAGATAAAAGATGGACTGCTCCCCAAAATATCGCCGATTTGATTGATAATAGCACACTTTTAGGCGAGTACGGTCTTACCTTCACCTATTTCAAAATCGCTGAAAATGAGTACGATTTAGAAGCATTACAAGCTATCCGCAATATCGTTTCTACTTTGTTTTTAGCTGAATCGCATTACGATATTGAATTATTAAAACGAGAATTCTTAGCTATTTTCAAAACAGAGGATGATAAACAAGCGGTATCTTTGTTCTTAAATTGGTTCAAACAACTTTCCCAGCATCAACGCATTGAACCAGAAGATTACACGCAATTAGAACAAGTATACCGCAATGCTGAGGAGGTAAATGCCATGTTAATCACAGCACTCAATCAAGAACGCATAGAGTTATTAAGTACTGGTCGTAAAGAAGGTATGCAAGAAGGCCTTCAAACAGGTATTCAGAAAGGTATTCAGAAAGGTATTCAAAAGGGTATCCAAAAAGGGAAATTAGAAATTGCAACGGTAATGTTACACAATGGGTTTTCGGTTGATGTAATTGTTAAACTTACGAATTTGCAAATAGAGCTAATCCAAGAGCTTGCAAATGATGAAATAGAAGAAGGGTAACGGCCGTTGAGCCATTGTAAATAACAGCTATAAAATCACCAATATATTAAGAAGATAGAGGACGCTTATGTCACGTTCTCTGTTTTTTTGTGAGGGTTGTTAAGTCGGTGAACGCTGATTTTACGGCCGTAGTTACGAATTTATTCGTCGAGAAAGGAAAATAACGTGAGTAATCATTTAACACAAACACCGCCAACACCGCCGAAATGGTTAAAATGCAATGGGTTGCAAATACGGAAATTAACACACGCCGGCATGTTGTGGCTGGAGCAAAACGAACGGCTTGTCAACGATTTGAACGTCTTCCCCGTGCCGGATGGGGACACAGGCACAAATATGCTATTGACCATGCGATCCGCTTTTGGACGCGTCAAGAATAGCGAAGAGATGCACGTTGGCAAGATGCTGGGCAAAATTGCACATGGGGCATTGATGGGAGCGCGGGGAAATTCAGGCGTAATTTTGAGCCAGATTTGGCGAGGGTTGGCACGGCGGTTGAAAGAGCAAGAGACATTCGACGCGCAAAATTTAGCCGATGCGTTCCAATCAGCTGCCGACACCGCATATGGCGGCGTGATGCGCCCCGTTGAAGGAACCATCCTCACCGTCATTCGTGAAGCGGCCGAAGAGGCGCAAGATGCGGCTGCCAAAAGCAACGATTTACGCTTTGTGCTGGAGCGGAGTATCGAGCGGGCGCAGCAATCCTTAGAACGCACCCCTGACCTTCTCCCCATTTTGAAGCAGGCTGGCGTGGTAGATTCTGGCGGTAAAGGGCTTGTATTGATGCTGGAAGGAATGCTGCGCTACACCCGCGGCGAACTTCGTACCGCCGATATGGAAAAAATGAGCCGAACGGCTTCCCAAAAAGTGCCAGCGCAAGCGTTTGCTATCCCTGAAGGCGGATCATTAGAAAATCCATACGATGTGCAATTTATTTTGATGGGCGATGATCTAAACGTCATCGAAGTACGCGAACGGATTGACGCGATGGGTGACTCTACCGTCGTCGTTGGCGACGAAAAGACAATCAAAGTGCATATTCATGTCAAAGACCCAGGCGTGCCGCTCAGTTATGGCATCAGCTTGGGCAAAATTGATGATATTGTCGTCGAAAATATGCAGATGCAGATGGAAACAATCATCAATGAGCAAGAATCAGTTGCCCCGCCGACAATCAATATCCAGCCGGGCCAAATTGGGGTGATCACAGTCGCTCCCGGCAAGGGGATTGCAGAAGCGTTCCGCAGTTTGCACGCCGCCTTTATCGTTGATGGCGGCCAGACGAATAATCCCAGCACCAGAAACATCTTCCAAGCCATTCAAGATGTGCCCACAAATAATGTCATTCTGTTGCCCAATAATAAAAATATCATCATGGCGGCGGAAGCGGCACGGGAATTGAGCAGTAAAAATGTGACTGTCGTTCCCAGCCGCACGGTTCCGCAAGGGATGATAGCGTTGATGGAATTGGAGTTGGATGGCGAGTTGGATGAGGTAACGGCCGTTATGCGTGAAGTCCTCGCCGATGTTGCCACAGGTGAAATCACCCGCGCTGTCCGCTCGGTGACGCTAGATGGGGTTACGGTGGAAGAGGGACAATATATCGGGATGGTTGACGGCCGTTTATACGCCTCTGGTTCCGATATGCAGGATGTTATCGCCCAAGCCTTAGAAGGGATGGATATGGAAGGGCGAGAAATTGTCACCATCTATTACGGGGATGATATGACCGAAGCGGATGCAGAAATCGTCGCTGATCAGATCGAATCCCTTTACGAAGAGGTTGAGACCGAAATTATTGCCGGCAATCAACCCCACTACTTCTACATTTTAGGCGCGGAGTAAGAAGAGAGAGAGGGGAGAGAGGGGAGAGAGAGTATAGAGATAGAGTGTACTGGTGTTGGATAACTACTCTCTATCTCTATCTCCCCCCTCTCTATCTCCCCCCTCTATCTATAAAAAATTATGGCAAAAGCATTTAAACGGTTACAGAGCGTACTAAAATTAGAAGCGCAACAAGGGTATAAAAATAAGGCTGTCGTTGGTGGTATCAATCAATTTGCTTCTTTTTGGATTGATCAAGCGCGGGAAGAGGCTGTAGATGAGGGAGACCGCGCTTTTGTAGAGCAGGTTTCGCAAGTTTTGGCCGATTATGGCAATCTGCATGGTGATGCTGCGCGGGCAGAGAGTTTGAATAATTTGTTGGATCGATTGCAAAAACGGGATGAACGGTTGGGAACAGCCGTTACAACCAAAAGAAAACCCCGTCCCGCCCCCGCCAAGAAAAAACAGCCGCCGAAGCCGAAGAAGCAGCCGCCTAAAAAACAGCCGCCGCCAAAGAAACAGCAAGGGAAAAAAGCCAAACCACAAGGATTGCCCCGCCTGCCCGGCGAAAAGAAACCTCCATCTTTCCCCGCTGTCACCGTTGACCCCGATCCAGAAGGATTGCGCCAATCTGTGATGGCGATTAAAGGGATTGGGCCTGCCATCGCGGGTAAATTGGCAAAATTAGGGGCACATACGGTCAACGCATTATTGCATATCTTCCCCCATCGGTATGATGATTACACCTTGATGAAGCCGATCCGCGAATTAGCTTATGGGGAAACGGTCACAATAATCGGCACGATTTGGGAGACGCGGGCACGGCGCGGGCGCAACAACCAAGTCATCATTCGTTCGACAATCAATGATGGCACGGGATCGGTACAAGCAACATGGTTTAACCAACAATGGTTGACAAAGAAGTTGAAATCGGGAATGCACATTGTCATCAGCGGCACGGTTGACCAATATCTGGGACGGTTAATTTTTAACAATCCCTCATGGGAACCGTTGGCGATGGAACCGTTACGCACGCGGCGCATCGTGCCAATTTATCCGTTGACGAAAGGGTTAAAAGCGGCCAAAATGCGTGAACTAGTACAAACGGCCGTTACCAATTGGAGCGCAAAGCTCCCCGATCCGCTGCCCAAAACGCTCCGCGACAAACGGCAATTCTATGACAGCCGCCAAGCGATCCAACAAATCCATTTTCCAGACAGCACAGAGACGCTGCACCGCGCCCGTCAGCGCATCATCTTTGATGAACTGTTTATGCTACAATTGGGAATGCAGGAAAAACGGAAAGAGTGGCGTTCTGAGCCAGGCGTTCCGTTACCGGCCGACCATGACGCGCTGATACAATTTTATACCGACCTGCCCTTCACTCTGACCAATGCCCAACAGCGTGTCGCCAAAGAAATTATGCACGATTTGGCGCAGGATGTTCCCATGAATCGTTTATTGCAAGGGGATGTCGGCTCGGGCAAGACAGTTGTGGCGGCGGCGGCGTTGCTCACGGCCGTTAAAGCGGGCGCACAAGCGGCATTGATGGCACCAACCTCCATCTTAGCCGAACAGCATTATGCGGGATTGAACGATTTGCTCACTAAGCAAGGAGTCGCCGTCGCCCTGTTGACGGGCAGCACCGCCGCAAAAGAAAAAGCGCAAATTTATGCTGATTTGCAAGCGGGCTATATTCAGGTCATCATCGGCACGCACGCGCTCATCCAAGAAAGGGTGAATTTCGACAAACTGGCGTTGGCGATTATTGATGAACAGCACCGTTTTGGTGTCGATCAACGGGCAGCATTGCGGGACAAAGGGGTAGAAACAGAAAACGGCCGTGCCAATCCTCATATGCTGGTCATGTCAGCCACGCCGATTCCGCGCACGCTAGCACTGTCACTCTATGGCGATTTGGATGTGTCGGTGCTGGACGAGATGCCTCCCGGCCGTAAAGAAATTAGAACGCGCTGGCTCTACCCATCCGAACGGCAAAAGGCGTATAATTTTGTTGCCCGACAGATAAAGGAAGGGCGGCAGGCGTATATCATCTATCCGTTGGTGGAAGAGTCAGAAAAAATTGAGGCAAAAGCGGCTGTTGATGAGTTTGAACAGTTACAAAAGACAATTTTTCCTGATTTTAAGGTGGGCTTAATTCACGGCCGTTTACACGCTGATGAGAAAGAAATCGTCATGCGGGCATTTAATGACGGGGAGTTGGATGTGCTGGTGGCAACGGCCGTTATCGAAGTCGGCGTTGATGTGCCAAACAGCACTGTGATGATGATTGAAAACGCCAATCGCTTTGGCCTAGCCCAACTGCATCAATTTAGAGGGCGCGTCGGGCGCGGCGAACATCAATCTTACTGTATGCTCCTCGCCGAAGCAGCAACAGGAACAGCCGAAGAGCGATTGCGTGCGCTAGAGCAGAGCAACGATGGCTTTGTGCTGGCCGAGAAAGATTTAGAGATACGCGGGCCGGGTGAATTCTTTGGCCGTCGGCAAAGCGGTCTGCCCGAACTACGGCTCGCTTCCCTGCTCGATATGGAAATGTTAACCATAGCACGCAAAGAAGCCGAAACCATCTTCGCCATCGATCCCGATCTAGCACTCCCCGAACACGCCTTATTACGTCAATCCGTAACCCAATTTTGGGAATCAATCAACCATGTAAATTGAGCATAGTTGCAAAACAGCGAGGCTACGAAGTCAAAAAACTTGCCCACTTGCAACCCTGCAACCCTTATTATGTATCTTCTCAGTATTCTGGGGAGACTTGACAAATTTTCGTGTAAAACAAAGTGCTGATGAAATTTGTCAAATCTTGTCCACGATTTATTAAAAAGATACCTTATTATGAATATAAAAGCATTATATCCCGGTACATTTGACCCTGTACATTTGGGGCATATTGATATTATGCAGCGTGCCGCTTCTATTTTTGACAAATTGGTCGTGGGCGTATATGCTCATTCACCATTAGCCAAAAGCAAAAATACGCTGTTTGATACCGATAAACGATGTGCGTTAATCAAAGAGGCATTAGATAGCGTATCAAATATCACCGTCATTCCCTACTCTGGCTTGACGGTAGATGTGGCGCGTGAGATCGGGGCGACAGTTTTGGTGCGCGGGTTGCGCGTTTTTTCTGATTTTGAGTTTGAGTTTCGGATAGCATTAGCAAACCAGCGGCTCTATCCAAATATCGAGAGTGTCAATCTAATGACACGAGAACAACACACTTTTCTAAGCAGTACCATTGTACGCGAAATCGCCTCATTAAATGGGGATGTATCAAGTATGGTGCCAAAAAATGTAGCCGCAGCGTTGAAGGAAATTAAACAGATGAGACAGTAGCAAGCGGCAAGCGTGCAAGTGGCAAGCAGGCAAGTTTAATTCACCTGCAAACCTGCAAACCTGCACACTTGTACACTTGCACACTTGCAACCCTGCACACTTCAAAACAAATTATGGAAATTCAACATTTAGTAGACCGATTAGAGCAAATCTTAAACGATAGCCGGCGCGTACCGATGAGTGCGTATCTGCTAGTCAATGAAGATAGTGTCTATAACTTGATTGACCAACTTCGTATTGCTATCCCTGAAGAGATTAAACGGGCTGGGCGAGTTGAGGCTGAACGTGACCGCATTCTGGCACAAGCAAAGGAAGAGGGCGAGCGTGTACGTGATATGGCACGGCAAGAGGCAGGGGATTTAGTTGAGCGTGATCGGGTGGTTGTTTCGGCACAAGATCGGGCTGACAATATCTTAGATCGCGCCCGTCACGATTCGCTGATATTGGTACAAGATGCTGATACGTATGTGGTTGACGTGTTATCAAACTTAGAAGCGGATTTACTAAATTCGCTGGCTGTTGTGCGAAACGGGTTAAACAAGGTGCAAACGCAAAATACAAATGAACAATGAATAATGAATAATGGGTATCTTCTCAAAAAATTGGGGGCATGAGTACAATGGATTGGGAAAAGGTAACTACTCAGCCTATCAATTATTTCACCACAAAGAAGCAAAGATCACAAAGAAAATGTATCCTCTCAAAAAAGCGGAGAAGTTATTTTGTTTTTAGTATGACTACAGCAGATTATAAAAATGAACGGATATTTTCTCGACTGCACCATCCGTTTATTTCTTTCATCCGTTGTAGTCACCCCGAAATATTGAGAAATTACGAAAATCTTAAAAAGTTTTGTGTTCTTCGTGTCTTTGTGGTTAATTTGGACAAGGGGTGAGTAGTTACGGGAAAAGAACAGATTTACCCGACTGACGCAATTTGTTCCTTCCTTAATTTGTTGTACTCACCCCGAAATATTGAGAAGATACAATAATTGTTCATTGTTCATTGTTCATTGCCTCATACTCAGCTTCGCTAATAAAATGACCGCCTTCTAACTCTTTTTTGACGACTTTATACTCACGGTCGAGAAGGACAAAGGCCTGCATCGGACGGAAACAGCCAGCATCCACGATAGTTTTATGCCAAGCATATCCCTTGTCAACATTATTTAGATCATGTGATTTGTCGGCACGGATGCGAACGGCCGTTTTGCAATTATCACATACCGCATAAAAATATAACCCTTTCCTGTCCACATACGGCTTGGGTTTGCCATCGCCAAATAAATTCTTTAAAAAGCCCATCGTTATTTTCCTTTTCTAATATAGCTGTCGTTCAGCTATTGTAACACGTTGCTGTTATCATTCCCGTTTGATACCTCTTTTTGGTATACTGTGCTAAAGTGTGATGGGGATTATTTATCCGTACAAGTAACTTCGTATCTTCTCAGTATTCTGGGGAGACTTGACAAATTTTCCTAATGATACTCGTGTAAAATAAAGTGCTGATGAAATTTGTCAAGTCTTGTCCATGATTTATTGAGAAGATACAAAAGTTACCCGTAAAACTATATAGAGGCATCCGAATGAGCCAACAAGAGACAACCAAAATCCAAACAAACCTCAAAGAGTTGCGACAACTGATAGATCGCGTTGACGGCACAGTAGATCGCCAACAGCAGACAATGATCCGTTCACGGGAAGATATGCAAACGGCCGATGAACTATCCCGCCTGCTCATTTATGTACGCCGCAGTATCGAAGGATTAGAACGGCATGTAAAGGAACAAGATAAAAGACACAGCCAAATCAAAGCATTACAAGATATCGGTAAAGTTATTAACTCCTCCCTTGATCTGGAAGAAGTTCTTAGCTTTGTGATGGACGCGATTATCCGTCTGACTAAAGCAGAACGCGCCATCTTGCTATTACGCGAAGAGAGCGGCGAACTCAAAGTTCAATTGGCGCGTAACATGGATAAAGAGACGATTGAGAAATCAGCTTCCTTCCAGATTAGTCGCAGTATTGTGCAAAGCGTGGCCGAAAGCGGTGAGGCAGTTGCCACCATGAACGCCCAATCCGATCCCCGTTTTGCCGCTCAAGAAAGTATCATCAGCTACAATTTGCGTTCCATTTTATGCGTGCCGTTGACGAGCAAAGAATCAGTCATCGGCGTAATTTATGCCGACAACAGGATAGCAGCCGGCATTTTCAACGACGCAGATCGGGATATGTTGACTGCCTTTGCAAACCAAGCGGCCGTTGCCATCGAGAACGCCCGCCTTTTCCGCGAAACCCAAAACCATCTAGCCGAAATTATGGAAATGAAGGAGTTGATGGACAATGTATTCGCCTCCATTGCCAGCGGCGTTATCACCATCAACAAAGCAGATCGCATTGAATTATACAATCGTGCGGCTGAACAACTTTTAGGCGTAAGTGCAGAGTCGATGGTCAGCAAACTGTACCATACCTGTTTAGATGCGTTGGGAATGCCCGTCAGCGACCTTGTAGAAATGGTCAAATCAAACGGCGATATTCATTACACCGAGATGGATGTGCTTGCAGAATCACGGCATGATGCAACAACACTCCATCTCACCTTCTCCCCATTACGCGGTGAAGAAAATAGCGAGATGCTGGGTGTGGCAATGGTGTTGAATGATATTTCTGAGAAGAAGCGGCTTGAAAGTGTACGCCGCTATCTGCCGCCAGCGTTAGTAGACCAAGTGCGTGATATTGATGCCGCCCAACGGCCGCAACGACGAATTCTAAGCGTTCTTTTTGCCGACATACGCGGCTTTAGCACCTATAGCGAGCATCTTGATCCAGAAGAGTTGATTCAAGTGATCAACGGCTACTTCACAGAAGCTGTACGCGCCATCACCCATTACGAAGGGATGACGGATAAATTTATGGGGGATGCGGTGATGGCATTGTTCAACACCCCGTTGAACCCGCAAGAAGATCATGCGGCTCGGACGGTTCGTGCGGCATGGATGATGAAACAGAACATGGAAGCACATGTACAAACGATGCCCGAGAACCGCCGCATTTACTTTGGTATAGGTGTCCACACGGGTGATGCGGTTATCGGTAATGTCGGCAGTGCGCTGCGTAAGGATTATTCAGCCATTGGCGATGCGGTTAATTTGGCAAAACGTGTGCAAGAGACGGCGAAGGCGAACCAAATTTTGTTGAGCCAAGATACGTATGAACAGGTGAAAGAGTGGGTCATTGTTAATAAATTACCAGCCATGCGGGTCAAAGGGCGGCAAGCGTATGAGCATCTTTATGAGATGATCGGCATACGCGAGTAAAATCATAAATATAATAATCCGCATATTACGCAGATTAGCACAGATTTTTACAATATAATCTGCGTGCATCTGCGTAATATGCGGATCGTATCTCCTTAAATTGTAGAATTCCACCATCTACTCTAAAGACCTGCATGGATACTAATAAAATAACGGCCGATTTTGAGACGATTTCCACCCTTTATGCCCAACATTTCGATATTGAGCGCACACCCGATTGGTTCATCCTAAAATTAGCCGAAGAAGTGGGGGAATTGACACAGAGCTACCTGAGATATACAGGGCAGGCGCGATCCATCCCCGCCGACACGCCTGCATTGCGTACCGCTTTTGAAGATGAGATCGCAGATGTGTTTGGCACGCTTTTGCTCATCGCCAAGCAACATGATGTGGATATAGAAACGGCCGTTACCCGTAAATGGCTGAAATATCTACCAACAGCACAGTAGGTATCGCCATCCCCCTTATACTTTATGTCCAATATCCCCTTGAAACGCGACACCTTTATTCTCTATAAAGGAAAACCAGCCCGTATTGCCGAAGTTGGTGACAAGAAGATCAAGATTGCGGTCGTTGACGGCCGTACAAAATCCGTCCGCCCCAAAGATGTGACCCCCCTCCATCCCGGCCCGCTCAAAACAGTAAATCTAGACCCGCCCAAAGGAGACCCTTTATTAGCGTGGGAGTTGATGGCTGGCGAATCCTGTTCGCTGCAAGAGATGGCAGAGTTAGCATATGATGTCTATACGCCAGCCTCCATTTGGGCAATTTGGCAGATGATGGAGGACGGCCTCTATTTTAGCGGCAACGAGAATAGAGTGACGGCACATACGGCCGTTCAAGTTTCACAAATCAGCCAAGAACGGGCGGCAAAAGCAGCCGAAGAAGGAGCGTGGCAAGGGTATTTATCACGCATAAAAAAAGGAGAAGTGACCACAGAAGATAAGAAATTCCTCCAAGACCTCACCTCCCTCGCTTATGGGCAGACAAAAAAAAGCCGCACTTTACACGCCCTAAAACAGAACGAAACGGCCGAAAACAGCCATAAATTACTCCTTTCCATCGGCGAATGGGACGAAATGGTCAACCCGCATCCGTATCGTGCCGGCGTTGCCGTCAACTCCCCGCGCCTCTCTCTGCCCGCCCTGCCCGATGAGGATCGGCACGACCTCACCCATTTGACCGCTTATGCGATTGATGACGCGGGCAGCAGTGACCCAGATGATGCGCTAAGCTGGGAAGACGGCCGATTATGGGTGCATATCGCCGATGCGGCCGCCCTCATCATGCCCGACAGCGAGGCTGATATTGAGGCACGAGGGCGCGGCGCAAATCTATATCTGCCCGAAGGGACGGTCAATATGCTGCCCGCCGAAGCGACGGAACGATTGGCTCTAGGGTTGACAGAAAAATCGTCCGCTCTCTCTTTTAGAATCACGTTAAATGCCGCGAGCGGCATCGAATCGGTCGAGATTATGCCCAGCTGGATACAAGTCACGCGCTTGAGTTATGCCGAAGCAGAGGGGCGGCTGGACGAGCCGATTTTCCGCGAACTTTATGCCGTCGCCCAAGCGTATGAACGGCGGCGGAATGAGGCGGGAGCGATCCAGATCGAACTGCCAGAGGTGCGCGTGCGCGTGCATGATGGGATTGTGGATATACGGCCGTTGCCCCATCTCCGCAGCCGCGATCTCGTGCGCGAAGCAATGCTCATCACGGGAGAAGCGGTCGCCCGTTTTGCCCTTGAACATGAGATCGCCGTCCCCTTCACCACCCAGCCGCCGCCAATGGAAGAGTTGGCAGAGGCAAAAACAACTGCCGATTATTTTGGCCGACGGCGCAAAATGCAACCAAGCCGCCCATCCAGCCAGCCGAGCGGTCACGCGGGGCTGGGGATGGGTCTCTACACACAAGCGACCAGTCCACTGCGCCGCTATTTAGATATGGTGGTGCATCAACAACTGCGAACGTGGCTACTGGGCGGCGAGCCGATGGATGAACACGCTTTGATGGAGCGCGTCGGCGCGTCGGGATTGGTCACGCAGGATGTGCGTTATGCCGAGCGGCAATCAAACCAACATTGGAAGCTGGTCTATCTACAACAAAACCGTGAATGGACGGGGGAAGGGGTCGTGGTGGAACAGCGCGGCAAAAATAGTATCGTGCTGATCCCCTCATTGGCGATGGATACACGGGTAAGGGGAAAACGGCCGTTAAACAGCACCCTCTCCCTCAAATTGAAATACGTTAATTTGGTCAAATTAGAAAGCTCATTTAAAGTTGTGGAATAGAGCATAGATTGCGCTGGTTTCACAGATAAACAGTATCTTCTCAATAAATCGTGGACAAGACTTGACAAATTTCATCAGCACTTTATTCTACACAAGTATCATTAGGAAAACCTGTCAAGTCTCCCCAGAATACTGAGAAGATACGATAAAAATAGCTAAAATCAATGTTCATCTGTGCAATCCGTATACAACTTATTTATTCTGCTTGGAAGGAATCTTATGATAAAAAAATATTCATGGATATGGGAACGTGGAAATGATATTGTACGCTTATTTCGGAATGGATGGCGCGATTTCAGGGTCAGAATTACCCGTCTGGGCAATTTATTCCGCAAAGGAAATAGGGGAATCCCCTCTTGGCTGCACCAATTTTTAATCGGCCTGCACGACCTATTCGGCATGCCAGAACTCATTGAATTTTTCTTCCGCGCTGTCACCCACTCCACACCGTTGACCGATGAAGAAAAGGAGATGGTGACGAAAGTCTTAGGCCCCAACGCCCTCCGTTTTGAAGATATTCGTGTGCTGGAAGGGGGATTGCTCTCTTTGATTTTTCGTCTTAATGGCAATTTTGCCTTCGCCTTCTGTCACTCTGTCTGTATGCCGCGCACCAGTTACAGCGAAAAACATCAAGGGCATGTTCGCGCCAATCGCCCCATCGTGATGCACGAACTGACCCATGTCTATCAATATGAGCAGATCGGCGCACGCTATTTGGGCGAAGCGATCTACATTCTCATCAAGACAAAGCGGGATTGTTATGATTATGGCGGACGGGAAGGGTTGGCTGAGGCGAGAGCGAAGAATAAACGGTACGCCGACTTTAATCGTGAGCAACAGGCGATGATCGTGCAACATTATTTCACGATTATGGATCGGGGGGGAGATACGGCCGTTTACCACCCCTTCATACGCCAAGTCCGTGATGGAGCATTATAAATAGGGCGTAGATTTTCAGGGTAAACGCAGATAAAACAAAGAAATCTGGTATCTTCTCAGTATTCTGGGGAGACTTGACAAATTTCCCTAATAATACTCGTGTAAAATAAAATGCTGATGAAATTTGTCAAGTCTTGTCCATGAATTACACCATAAACACAGTTTCCCTCTTGACTTTCTTGTTTCGAGTATGCTAGACTGTCCCCGTGTGACAGCAACATAAAACAACGAGTTTCATCCCCTTTTATCAAAAATGATAAGCAACGTTGAACTCGCACCTCAGCTATGTGCGATACTATTTTTATGTCTACAGCACACAAAATTTATGAAAGAGAGAGGATAATTTTATATGAGCAATCTGACCAATCCATTCGATGAAATGGAAGCTGTCAGCGCATTATTAAGCGACGGCGCAGAGATAGGATATGTCACCCATGACCAAATCCTAGAAGCAATGCCAGAAGTTGAGAATAATATCATACTGCTTGAATCTGTGTTAGAAAAAATGCAGAGCGCGGGCATTCTTGTTTACGAGACAAAAGAAGAGGCCAAAGAGATGTTTGGCCGTAAGGAGACGACGGATGTCGGCTCTATTGATAAAAAGACGGCATCGAAAACGGCCGTTATTTCCGCAGATTCCCACGCAGCTCCCCTATTCGATTTAACCAATGTTCCCATAGACGATTCCGTCGGCCTCTATTTCCGCGAAATGGGGCAGCAACAGCTGCTGACCGCCGAAGAAGAAGTCCAATTAGCGTTAGAGATTGAAGCAGGACGGGCGGCCGAGCAAAATTTAGCTGTCCGCACCTTTAGCGAGAGCGAGCAGCAATGCCTGCAAGAAGTAGATAATGTTGGAGCTGCTGCTCGCGCTCATATCATTCGCGCCAATACCCGTCTGGTTGTCAGTATCGCCAAAAAATATCGTGGACGCGGCTTGCAATTCCTTGATCTCATTCAAGAAGGGAATGTCGGCTTGATGAAAGCGGTCGAAAAGTATGATTATCGGCGCGGCAATCGGTTCAGCACCTATGCGACATGGTGGATTCGGCAAGCGGTGACGCGGGCGTTGGCAAATCACGGCCGTACCATCCGTATTCCCGCCCATTTAGGCGGCCGTATCAGCAAACTATATCAAGTCGCGCAAGAGCTAGAGCAAACACTAGGCCGTCAAGCGACCCCAGAAGAGATCGCCAAACATATGGATTTGCCCGCCGACCGCGTGCGCTGGATGTTACGCACCAGCCGCCAGCCGGTCCATCTGGAACGTCCCGTAGGGGACGAATCAGATGCCGAATTGGGCGACTTTATCGAAGATAATGATGCTCCGCCGCCAGCAGAAGAAGCGGCGCAACATATGTTGACCGAAGAGTTGGGCGACATCTTAGGCCAGCTAACCCCGCGCGAAGCCCGTATTTTGCGCTTGCGCTACGGCTTGCAAGATGGCGAATCACGCACCTTGAAAGAGGTGGGTGAAATGTTCGGCCTCTCCCGCGAGCGTATCCGTCAATTAGAAAAAGAGGCGTTACGCAAATTACGCCATCCAAATTTTGCCGGTCATTTGCGGCAATACTTGAACTAATGGGCGATTCAGCGAACCGCCCCTACGGGGGGATGCCCTGTAGGAGTGACCCGCTGGGAAGCTCGAACTGTTTTATTATCAATAAACCATGCCGATGAAAGAGCCAGATAATCTGGCTCTTTTTGATCTATGCACACATTACCCACATCTCCACTTTATATCTTATTGGCACTTGCCCCCATTTTGATGGTGCTATATTTGATGGTCGGGCGCAATTGGGGCGGCAGCAAGGCGGGGCCGATGGGATGGATAACGGCCGTCCTCCTCTCCCTCCTCTTCTTCAGCACCAACGGGGAGTTACTGCTCGTCGCCATTGGCAAATCATTACTGCTGGCTCTATTCGTCCTCTATCTCATCTGGATGGCACTGCTTTTTTACCATACCATCAACGAAGCGGGTGTTATCACCGCCATTGGGCGGGAAATGCCGCGTATGGCGCAAGATAAACCAGCGCAAGCGTTACTGCTGGCGTGGATTTTTGGCTCATTCTTACAAGGAGCGACGGGGTTTGGCGTACCGGCCGCCGTCGTCGCGCCCTTATTGGTCGGGTTAGGATTCGAGGCTGGCACGGCCGTTACTGCGGCTATGATCGGTCATGCGTGGGCGGTCACCTTTGGCTCATTAGGCTCATCCTATTTATCGCTGATAGCGGCGACGGGCGTATCGGGGGCGGCATTGGCAACCCCGACGGCCGTCTTGCTGGGCATCGCTGCGCTCGGCTGTGGAACGGCCGTTTTATGGTTGACGGGCGGGATAACGGCCGTTCGTCGGCGCGGCCTGTTCATGCTCGCTATCGGATTGTTGATGGGCGGCGTGCAATGGGGAGTGGCCTTAGCAGGATTATGGACACTGGCCTCATTCAGCGCGGGATTGGCGGGATTGATCGTCGCTATCACTTATTTTAGCTGGCAAAGCCGGGGAAAAGCGTTGTTCGACGGCCGTAAATTAGCCGCCGCCTTCATCCCTTACCTCATTTTGATCATCGTCATCGTCTCAGGGCAGACATTTCTCAAACCGACGCTTAATCAGGTGCAGATCACCTTCTCCTTCCCCGCTGTGGCAACGGGATTTGGCTGGCAAACGGCCGTTGCTGACGGCCGTCGTATCAGTATCTTTGGACATGCTGGCGCATTGCTTTTCTATACCAGTCTCATCACATTTTTTTGGTACAAATGGAAAGGGGCCGCCAATTACGAAAGCCGAACGATCCTTAAAAAGACGTTGGCAGGGTCTAAAAAACCAACCATCGGCATCGTCACGCTGGTAGCAATGGCGGTGACAATGCAACACGCGGGCATGACCCAGCTATTAGCGGAAACATTGAGCAAAACAGATCTCTTCTTCCCCCTCCTTTCTCCGTTCATCGGCGCATTGGGCGCGTTTATGACGGGTAGCAACACGAATAGCAATGTCGTTTTTGGTGGATTACAAATGGAAACGGCCGTGACGCTCGGCCTCTCGTTGACATGGATTTTGGCAACCCAAACGATGGGCGGCGCAATCGGCGGCGCATTTGCACCTGCCAAAGTGATCGTCGGCTGTAGCACGGTTGAGGGGGCGGCAGATGGGAAGGTTTTACGGTTGACGGCCGTTTACGGGCTGCTCATCATCGCTGTGATTGGAATGCTTGTTTGGATATTCTCGTTCCTGCACGCTGCATAGAAACGCCGAGATATTGAAAAACAGGACGCAGATTTTCTCGACTGTACCATCTGTTCATTTACTGTACCATCTGTTCATTTCTTTCATCCGTTATAGTCACCCCGAAATATTGAGAAGTTACAAATAATTGATAAGCTGAGTTAGCGCGATTGCAACCTCCAAATCGCACTGTTAAATTCCAAATTTACACCGTTTTTAGCAGCTCTGCAATTGACATAACATGTGAATTGCGGGGAATTTATACGTTATGATTGTCGTGATCGTATGTCGTGATCGGTTTCGTGATCGGTTTTTTCGATTTTCGATCACGAAAACGATCACGAATTAAGGCGCGATTGCAATCGCCCTATAGGCTGAGTAGTTACCTTAGGAATAAGACTTTATTAACTTACCCGTTTTACCGATATTTGAGTTTTGTCGTCCCCCACCCTAAACCTCCCCCGAAGGGGGAGGGAACTTGCTCCCTCTCCCTTTGGGAGAGGGTTGGGGTGAGGGTAAACTCCAAAGTTAAACGGGTAAGTTATTTAAGGCTCATTCCTTATCAGTGATATTCTTGTACCGTGTACAAGAAATTGTCCATAGATTTCGCAGATTGGCGCAGATTGATTGTTTTTATCTGCGTCAATCTGCGGATCATTCTTTTCTGGTTTATCCAAATTAGGATGAACGCAGGCTTTTTTTAATTTATGAGCCATGCCAAAAATCACAAGTCAAGCCATACAATCGTAAAAATCCGTTAAGGCCATTTCTAAATTTAAATTATCCAAAACTTTGATTGTCATTCTCGCCCCCATCCCCCCTTCGTGAGGACAGGCACTTCATGAGGGCAAACTCTTTTAAACGGGAATCCAGTGTCTTCTCAATAAATCATGGACAAGACTTGACAAATTTCATCAGCACTTTATTTTACACGAGTATCATTAGGGAAATTTGTCAAGTCTCCCCAGAATACTGAGAAGATACGGAATCCACTCCTCGAATAACATATGGATTCCCGTCTTCACGGAGCCTGCCCTCACGAAGGCGGAATGACAAACGTATAATTATTTTTCATAAATGGCCTAAGGTTGGTTTGCATTGCGCTGTGCACTACTTGCTTGAAATACGGCGCACGCGGCGCACTGTGATCCAATACATCAATATAGAAAAGAAAATATGCACTATGATAAACAGTATCCATGGAGATGGTAATACGATTGAATGGGTTGTTCCACCGCTAGAAAAATCTTGTACGGCGTAAAATACGCCGCCCTTTTCAATCAACATCATTGCACTGGCAATCAATGTTGCGGGCAGATTTATTGATGCCAATAACAATGCCCCAATCGCCGCCGCCACCTCATATGCCCATGAAGATGGAGCCATCATCATAAACGGAGCCATCATTGAGATTACAAGCAGTACCATTCCAGGAGCCATCATGCTGATAAAAAAAATGGTGGTAAATGTCATCACGCTGGCAGCGAGGGTGCTTTTCATTATGCTGGAGACGAGCAGACCCAGCAGCGCGTAGGTGACAGCAGCAACCATGATCAAAAGCTGCGAGATGACGATCTCAATCCATGAGACTCCACCGAGAAAAAAGGCGATACTTTGCAAGGGTAGCGACGCAAAGATAAGCAGAAATACATAACTCAGGGCTGACAGGAGTTTGCCTGTTACAAACGCTTTAGCAGGCAGTAAGGTTGTGCGTAATAGTTCGAAAGTTTGCCGCTCTTTTTCGCCAACGATGGCTCCGGCGGTGAAGGATGGAGCCATAAACATCGCTAAAAAAACTTGCACAGTGACAACAATGCCCATCACCACTTTGCCTGTATCGCGGGTGTTGGGGCCGTAGGGGGTGTTGGCGGAGGCGACGTAGGAGAGGTAGGCGATGGCGATGATGCCGCTCATTACAGCTAGATAGACGGTCAAGACCACAAATGCCCGCCGCCCGCGCATTCGGCTACGAAGCTCTTTGACAGTGACGGGGTTTTCTAAAAAATGCTTCCGTAAAGTATGTGTTAGATTTATCATAGTTGCAGGGCGGCGATTGCGGGGCGGCGAAGGGAGTGCTTCATCGTCTCGCAAACCCAGCTATTCTGTCACGCCTATATGGGATGCACGCCATAGGGTTGTGATTATGAGGGCGATGAGGATGATGGTGTAAACGGCCGTCGGCCCCACAACACTAATCATATACGCCATCGTCCCTTCTGTTCCCAGCCATATCGGCACAAAATACCAGACCGTGCCATTGTTAAACATCTTCAAAATAATGATCGCCGCATAGGCGGTCAATAAGGCCATGCGGGTAGATCGCAAATACATGGAGGAGAGTAAGCCGACTAA
Organism: Anaerolineae bacterium; assembly: GCA_015486215.1. GTDB lineage: Bacteria > Chloroflexota > Anaerolineae > Promineifilales > Promineifilaceae > S016-13. The sequence continues at coordinate 33,235 of WFSA01000231.1, forward strand.
TGCGGCAAATAGAACTTCCAGCCACGGCCGTGCGGCTAATGCGGCTCCAGTCGGAATTGCCATCCATAAAAGTTCATCACTGTCAGCCATCATCATACTGCATAGTAAGGCTGTGCCTTGCAATGTACTGAGCAAGAACAGCACCGGCCACATCCAGCGCAAGCGTGCTAATGCGCCAAACATTTTAGCAAAAACGATGGAGCGCGTGGATTGCGGAGTCATCAACAATATCTCCCACGTTCCCCCATTGAGTTCTTGACTAATGGATGGTGCAGTCAATGCAGGGGATAGAAATGAGCCGCCCAATGTCATCATATTTACAATAATACCCGGAATGCAGAGCAAGCAGTAAATGGCGAAAAGTTCATCATTACCCGCAAATATAGAGGTGTTGCTGCTACCCGCACAGAGGCCGATCAGCCCGATTCCCATCACGATGAAGGGGGAGTAACGGCGCACTCCTTCAAAAAATGGGTTGGGCGTACCCCATCCCCCTTTTTCGCGTTGGTAGATTGGGTTTTCTGGTAATGTGCGTAACCAATGGGTTAGAGACAAATGATATCCTCGGTTTAATGACGGGCGACCCAACGGGTCGCTCCTACGGTGGTTGTGGGGGCGATTCAGGGAATCGCCTATTTTTAATTGACAATTCCTTTCGTTACTTGCAAGAAAACATCTTCTAAGTCGCCCGTCTCTTCATTGAAGGAGATGATGGGGATTTGTTGCTGAATCATCTGCGACAGCAACAGATTTAAGCCAGCGTCGTCGCCTGTGTAATCGAAACGGACGGCGTTGTGGGGGATTTCTGCTTCTGTGCCGGACAGAATTGTATCTACGTTATCGGCGTGCAATAGAAAATCTTTTAATGGGGTGAGGTCATCCCCCAGTATTTGTACTTGAATGAGCCGATGGGCGCGTAACTGCTTTTTCATCTCGTTCATATCGCCGTAAGCGATGAGTTCGCCGGCTTCGATGATGCCGATGCTGGTGCAGATGTCGGCGACTTCGGCGAGGATGTGGGAGGAGAAGAAGATGGTTTTGCCCATATTGCTAAGTTCGCGTAATAGTTCGCGGATTTCGATGCGGGCGCGGGGGTCGAGGCCGCTGGCGGGTTCGTCGAGGATGAGGATGTCGGGATCGTGGGCAAGGGTGCGGGCGAGACAGAGGCGCTGTTTCATGCCGCGACTGAGGTGGTCTACGTATGTTCCCCGTTTGTGCCCTAAATCAACGAGAGCGAGAAGGTCGTCGATCATGGAAGAACGGCCGTTTACAGGCACATCATAACAGGCGGCAAAAAAATCAAGGTATTCCCACACTTTCATATCGTCATACACGCCAAAAAAGTCGGGCATGTAGCCGATGGAGCGGCGCACCCCGTGCGGATCGTCGCTGACGGAGTGGCCGGCAACCCACGCTTTGCCGCTGGTCGGCTTGAGCAGGGTGGTCAGGATTCGCATGGTGGTCGTTTTGCCTGCGCCGTTCGGCCCGATGAAGCCGAACACTTCGCCCTCTTCGATATTGAGGGTGAGGTTGTTTAGCGCGGTAAACTCGCCGTACTGTTTTGTTAAATTTTGGGTTTCAATTATTGTTGACATAGTTTTTTAAGCGTAGTTCAGATTACATCACTCTGCAATCTAGTACACGCTGGCGGAAGTCCTTGTATGTTATTTGTTGCGGGAATCGGAATTCCCGCAACGCTCCACCAGATAGGTATCGGGAATTCCGATTCCCGATACAGGCAGCGTATATCATCTAAGAACTTCCGCCAAGCTATACTAGGGCGAT
>WFSA01000232.1 GCA_015486215.1 Anaerolineae bacterium
CGACTTTATCCATCTGGTAGACAGGCTTGGCATGATTGGGTAAGGTATATTCGAGAAATTCGAGTGAGTTGCATATTTTTGTTTAATCAAACAACCCACTCCTAACCAGACAGGAGATCAACCATGTCATATCAGTATAAAGTCCGCAGTCGAACATTATGTAAATTATATACCTAAATAGGTGGTAGTCAGGGTAAAACCCTGACTACCACCTATTTATCCATTTAATTCTGACCTCTCTGGGCATAATCTCAAACGAACGTCAGAAAATGGATAAAGTCGAGATAAAATAACGATAGCATATACTTATGCTATCGTTATTTTATCTAGCATCCAAAATCAGGGGGGATTCCATCTTTGAAACTTATCGTGACTTTAGGAAATTACAGGACTTCACCAATTAGCATACGAATGCCTAACATCACCAGTTTACGCTTACCTTTCAGGTCAGATATAACGAAAAACAATTTGTTACAAATAGTTACCCTCATTCAGGATATTGCACGGAGCAGTAGATGATGTTGATTTATCTTCGCAATCGTCATTTTCTCTTTTTAGATTTTATCGCATTATTATTAATGCCATTATTAGCATTGACCTTGCGTTTAGAGGAATCAATAATCCCACATGCTTATTTTGCTGGATTATTGATTCATACGATCATTGGCTTGTTAGTTCGCCTGCCTGTTTTTTATTGGTTTGGCCTATACCAGCGGTTCTGGCGATACGCCAGCATTGACGAATTGACGCAAGTGATATTGGCGGTTCTCTTTTCCTCGGTCATCATGGCACCTGTCTTTGTCCTTATCTGTTCTGTTTTGTCCATCTCCTACCCCCGCTCTGTTCTCATTGTGGATGCTTTGCTGATGTTGGTTTTTGTCGGCGGTATTCGTTTTAGTGTGCGATTGAGCAATCGTCAGCAGCAACGATCTTTTGATAAAACGGCCGTTTCTACCCTAATTATCGGTGCTGGTGACGCTGGCGCAATGTTAGTACAAGAATTAAGAAGCAATCCCCAATTGGGACTGATTCCAATTGGATTTATTGATGATAACTCGCATAAACATCACAAGATCATCCATGGCGTAACTGTTTTAGGCGGACGAAGTGAAATCAGACGAGCCATTATCGATCATGCTGTGCAACGCGTCATCATTGCCATGCCCACCGCGCCCGGTAAATCGATCCGGGAAATCACAGCCATTTGCGAACAAATTGGTGTTCAAGTCAAAATTGTCCCTGGTATTTATGAATTAGTTGACGGCACGGTAACAGTCAACCAGTTGCGTAATGTGCAAATTGAAGATTTACTGCGCCGCAATCCAGTGCAGACAGACAGTGCTGCGGTACAGACATTACTTACTGGTAAGCGCATACTTATCACTGGCGGCGGCGGTTCCATCGGCAGCGAATTGTGCCGCCAGATATTGCGTTGCAATCCAGCACACCTAATTCTGGTAGGGCATGGCGAAAATTCGATCTTTGAAATTTATCACGAACTACGCCGCGCTGGCGCAAAAGACGAACAATTAACGGCCGTTATCGCCGACGTTCGTTTTTCAAATCGCATCACAACCATCTTCAAACGGCACAAACCGCAAATCGTCTTCCACGCCGCCGCCCATAAACATGTACCCTTAATGGAAAAGAATCCAGCAGAAGCGATAACCAACAACATCTTAGGCACACGCAACATGCTCAACGCCGCCATCGCCGCTAATGTAGAGCGGTTTGTGATGATCTCCACCGACAAAGCGGTCAATCCCACCAATGTGATGGGTGCAAGTAAGCGCACAGCCGAATTATTGGTGCATCGCATGGCTGAAGAGACAGGACTGCCGTATGTCGCCGTTCGCTTTGGCAATGTGCTGGGCAGTCGGGGCAGCGTAGTCTTGACCTTCCAAAAGCAAATCGCCGCTGGCGGCCCCATCACCGTCACTGACCCAGAGATAACCCGCTACTTTATGACCATACCAGAAGCGGTGCAATTAGTGTTGCAAGCGGCCGTTTTAGGCAAAGGCGGCGAAGTTTTCCTACTGAACATGGGCAAACCCATAAAAATTGTAGACTTAGCCCACGACCTAATCGAGCTGTCTGGTTTGGAAGTAGGCAGAGATATTGACATCATTTATACGGGTCTTCGCCCTGGCGAAAAATTGTTCGAGGAATTATTTGTAACTGGCGAAGATTACCAGCCCACTCAGCATGATAAAATTTTCATCGCTGGCAATGCCAGCAGTTTCGTGCCCGCTAATTTATATGCGAGCATTGAGGTACTAAAAACGGCCGCCCAACAAAACGACTCAGAAGCGATTATTCGCGGTCTGCAAACACTGGTGCCGGAATACACGCCCATGAGACAATCCTTATCCAACCCGCCATCAGTAGATGTTTAATCAATGGTAACTACGCAGCCTATCAATTATCTCACTACAAAAAAGCAAAGATCACAAAGAAAATCTTAAAAAACTTCGTGTTCTTCGTGTCTTTGTGGTTAATTTGAACAATGACTGAGTAGTTACAATCAACGAACGTCGTCATCCGTTAATCCTGTGCTGACTGTGCCTGCCGCGGCCCGCTAACGCCATTTCACACATTTAACAGGACGATCTATCCATTCGGGCCGTTGACACATCAACGGCCCGTTTCGTTTTATGGGTTCTAACAGAATCACTTGAACACAGCCGTTCTCACATAGTGTATAATAGTATCTTCTCAGTATTCTGGGGAAACTTGACAAATTTTCCTAATGGTACTCGTGTAAAATAAAGTGCTGATGAAATTTGTCAAGTCTTGTCCACGATTTATTGAGAAGATACGTATAATAGATAGCATACACCTTTATTTAGACTATAGGATTAAAAAGAAAAGTATCTTCTCAGTATTCTGGGGAGACTTGACAAATTTTCCTAATGGTACTCGTGTAAAATAAAGTGCTGATGAAATTTGTCAAGTCTTGTCCACGATTTATTGAGAAGATACAAAGAAAGCAAATTAAATGAGCAAAAAAACAACAAAGAAACGATCTACGCTCGATCCGACGTTCAAGCAACTATTGACCGCCTTTCTCTCCCCCCTGCCGTTGGATGTGCAAACAGAGGTGGAAGTGAGTCGCCTGCCGCGCAAGATTGATGCCATAGTCACCATCAGCGCCCAAAATACACAACAACAAATCCACAGCCAAACGCCATTTGCACATTTCAAAACCCATAATCAAATCGAGTTCAAGGGCAAAGAAGATCGTCTCACCAGGTGGGATTACCGGCGTATTTTGGGACGCAGTTACTTTTACATGGCCGAACAAAAAATGCCATTTGAAGAGATGACCATTACAATCGTCTCTGCTGGTAAGCCAAGAAAAGTTCTGGCACATAACCAACCACCGCACATATTCAAAGCATTGGGAAACGGTTACTATAAAAATGAAGGCCATCCAGCGACATACATTTTAGTCATTAATGAACTTGCACTCATACCAAAAAACTACCCGCTGCTTATTTTCGCCTCAAACAAAGATACCTTTCAACAGGCCCTAAAACAAATATTGGACGACAAGGCGTACACATACATTCGTTATGCGTATGAAGTGCGCCCTCAAATGACAAAGGAGATGCTAACTATGGCTGGCGTAACTCATTTACCAAAAGAAAATCTTGAATTTATCGCTCAAGACATTGGAGAAGAATTAGTCGCTTTTCTCAGCCCCGAACTGCGACTGCGTGATATAACGGCTGAAGAAATGGCGGCACGGATGACTTTCGAAGAACGGTTGGCAGGGGTCCCCTCCGAAGAACGACTAATGGGGATACCCCCCGAAGAACGGCTAATGGGGATACCCCCCGAAGAACGGCTAATGGGGATACCCCCCGAAGAACGACTAGAGGGTATGACATTCAAAGAACAGCGCAAGTTGCTGCGATTATTGTTGGAAAGGGAATTGACTGTCACATCTTCAGATAACTGATGATCCATTACCTGTATCTTCTCAAAAAATTGGGGACAAGACTTGACAAATTTCATCAGCACTTTATTTTACGCGAGTATCATTAGGAAAATTTGTCAAGTCTCCCCAGAATACTGAGAAGATACCATTACCTTTTCGTAACCACTCAGCCCTGCAATTATTTCACCACAAAGACGCAAAAAGCACAAAGAAAATCTTAAAAAACTTCGTGTTCTTTGTGCCTTTGTGGTTAATTTTCATAATGGCTGAGTAGTTACAACTTTTCTAAAGTTACGGTAATCTGCTTTGGTCAAAGCCGCAGCAAAAATGTGTCGGTTAATCTTCCAAAAACAAATCACCGCCGATGTCCCCGTTACCGCTTCGCAAATGGCGTGCTATTTCATAACCATTCCAGAAGCAGTGCAGCTGGTGTTGCAAACGGCCGTGTTAAGAACCAGCGGCGAAGTGTTCCTGTTAAACATGGGCAAGCCAATCAAAATTATAGATTCGGCCTGCGACCTGATTAGAGTTGTTCTCAATTAACAAAATACAACATGGTTCAAAAATCACAGAATTTGCTTTACAGTGTGTTATTATGCAACTTAACATAAAAATAGGGCGCGGATGCTTCGCACGCGGATAAAAAAAAATCCGCGTTTATCTGCGTTTATCCACTCCACCCGCATTCTATTTACGACACTAAACTGTAAAGATGTTTTTTCCTTTTTTGAACCATGTCCAAAATACCTAAGATTATCATTCCTGCCTTCGCAGGAATTCGGTTTTTCAGAAGAGTAGATTCCCGCACCCCGCAAGAAAATCTACAACAAAAATTAATGCAACATGAAAATAGTTAAGCAATTTTTCCGCACTACCGCTGATTATGAATTAATTTTCTACCTCCTCCTGCTCCCCTTCGCCTTATTCCCCTCACCAGCCCGACTGCCCGCCCTGCTCATCATCCCCCTGCTATGGCTGGCAAACAAAATCGGAAACGGCCGTTTTTTCCCCCACACCCCCCTCAACATCACCCTGCTGCTACTCGCTTTTATGATCTTAGTCAGCATGTACGCCACCTTCGATATGACGTTCAGTTTGGGCAAAATCATTGGCCTTTGGTATGGCATCGGGCTGTTTTTCGCCATCACCACATTTACGGCCGTTTCCATCCAGCGTCAACGATGGGGAATGGCCGCCTTTCTGCTCATTGGCAGTGCCATCGGAATGGTTTCCTTATTGGGCATGAACCGATCACACAAATTCCCGTTTCTAGCCCCTCTCATCGGCCGACTTCCTGCTCAAGCACAGATGCCGGGCATTGAAGCCGCCATCAGCACCAATCAGACGGCTGGCGTTCTCTTATGGGTTGCCCCGCTGGCTCTGGCTCTGATGGTCGCGGGCGTGATGGAGTTACGCCGCCGCCGCTCTATCCTTCCATTACTATTGGCGATAACGGGGATTGCTGGCTTTTTAACGGCCGTTCTCGTCTTAACCCAATCACGCGGCGGCCTGCTCGGCTTTATCGTCGGCGTGGGAGTGATGGTTCTCATTTTATTACGCCATCAATGGCGATGGGTACTCGTGCTGACAGGAATCGGGATACTGGCGATGGGCGTGTTGTGGTGGCAAAAAGGGGATGAAATAACGGCCGTTTTCGCCACCCAAGCAAATGTCAATCCAGACGACCCCGTTGGCACAATCGACAGCCGTATCGAAATATGGTCACGCGCCATTTACGGCTTACAAGATTTCCCTTTCACAGGCATGGGAATGAATAATTTCCGCCGCGTCGTCAATATTTTGTACCCTCTCTTTCTCATCTCTCCAGATAACGATATCGCCCACGCGCATAACCAATGGCTGCAAGCGGGATTGGATTTGGGGATACCTGGTCTCATCGCCTATGCCGCCATCTGGATAGGCGTACTCATGATGTTATGGCACACATGGCGGCATAGCCGCGATAGATGGCAAAGAGCATGGACAATTGGGTTCATGGGATCGATGATCGCCTCGTTCGTCTACGGCATGACAGATTTGGTTGCATTAGGCTCCAAACCCGGCTTCCTCTGGTGGATGATGTTAGGAATAATTAGTGGAAATTTTGTATCTTCTCAGTATTCTAGGGAGACTTGACAAATTTTCCTAATGGTACTCGTGTAAAATAAAGTGCTGATGAAATTTGTCAACTCTTGTCCCCAATTTTTTGAGAAGATACCTGAGTAGTTACATAAATTCGTTCCTTCCAAGATTTGCTGTACTCATCCCCTCCCCAAAAAAGCCATCCATGCAACCGCATAGATGGCTTTTTTTGTTTACCCACATATATTCAACTCACATATTCGTAAACTTAACGAATATTTCCAGCTGTCATTCCCGCGTAGGCGGGAATCCACTGCTCTAAAAGAAAATGGATACCCGCTTGCACGGGTATGACAAATCGTTAAGTTTACGATAATGATTCAACTCAATACGACTCAAAAATTCTTCAAATGATAGTTCAGGAGCTAGTTGATGGTCGTTTGGATTCTCAAATGGATAAATATGCCAACCAATAAAAGAGTTGTCTGCGCCAAACACCCTTTTCTTATTTTTAATCAACGTGTAGGAACATTTTCGAGTATCTGCATTATAAAACACATCAACGAAAATTGTATCAGTCAAAACCGCTCGGATTCTTACAACCGTATCATCGTATCCTCTCAAAAAAGCGGGGAAATTATTTTCAGTGGAAAAGTTGAACTTTTTGAGGTTTGAGCGCAAAAATCCGCCTGATTTTGAAAAGTTCAACTTCTTGGCCCCGAAATATTGAGATGTGACTAACTTATCTACATTAAATACGACAAATCGAGAAAGAAGCCCCTATCCCTCAGTCACAAAAACAGATAAGGTGACGATCGTCACCAAACCAGCAGATAAACAGCACAAAACGGCCGTTCCCCCCTCCATCCAGTTGCACGCCCACCCTCATCCCCTATAATTAGCATTGGCAAATTACAAACCTAAAAAAGCAAGGATACCATCGTGTCCTTGCTTTTTTGTTATCAGCAATAATAGTATCTTCTCAGTATTCTGGGAAAACTTGACAAATTTTCCTAATGGTACTCGTGTAAAATAAAGGGCTGATGAAATTTGTCAAGTCTTGTCCACGATTTATTGAGAAGATACCAATAATAGATCAAAAACAGTAACTACGCAGCCTATCAATTATTTCACCACAAAGAAACAAAGTTCACAAAGAAAATCTTAAAAAACTTCGTGTTATTCGTGTCTTTATGGTTAATTTGGACAATGGCTGAGTAGTTACCCAAAAACAAAGTTAAGGAGCAAAAAATGACAGTTGGAACAACCGAAAACCCATTACGCATCGCCATCGTTGGCGCAGGCCCCACCGGCTTTTACGCCGCCGCCCATCTACTCAAACAGAAAAAACTCACCGTACAAGTTGACATGTATGAAGCATTACCCGCCCCCTTCGGGCTGGTACGATACGGCGTTGCCCCTGACCATCAAAAAATCAAATCCATCACCAAATTGTATGACCGTGCCGCCAAAAATAAGAACTTCCATTTCTTCGGCAACGTTCGCATCGGCAAAGATATTAGTGTGGCCGAGTTAAAAGAGTATTATCACCAGTTGATGTTCACCACCGGCGCACCGACCGATAAACCGCTTCGCATCCCTGGCGAAGAGTTAGAGGGCAGCCTGCCCGCGACCGAATTTGTCGCGTGGTACAACGGGCATCCCGACTATGCCGATTATAAAATTGATTTGTCGGCCAAGAATGTCGCCATTGTCGGTATCGGCAATGTGGCGATGGATGTTGCCCGCATTTTAACACGCACCACAGAAGAGTTGATGGACACCGACATCGCCGAACATGCATTACAAGCGTTGAAAGAGAGCAAAGTCGAAAACGTATACGTTTTGGGACGGCGCGGCCCAGCGCAAGCGGCCTTCACCACTCCAGAAATCAAAGAGTTGGGCGAAATGCAAGATGCCGATTGTTATGTCCGTCCCGACGAAGCTGAACTCGACCCCTTGAGCGCGGCCGACATCAAAGGCGACCGCAAATTAGAACGCAAAGTCGAAATCATCCAATCCTATGCAGGCGCAGAAACGACTGGCAAAGCGAAAAAAATCACTGTCCGTTTCCTTGTATCGCCGACGGAACTGATTGGTGATGAGAACGGTCACGTCAAAACGATGAAAATTGTCAAAAACGAACTGTACATCAACGACAAAGGCGTTATGCGCCCCCGCGCCACCGACATTGTGGAAGAGATTCCCGTTGACATCGTGTTCCGCTCCATCGGCTATCGCGGTGCCAGAATTGAAGGTGTGCCATTCTACGACGCATGGGGTGTCAACCTCAACGAAGAAGGGCGTTTGCTCGACGAAGAGACGAAAGAACCCGTCGTCGGCCTGTACACAGGCGGCTGGATCAAACGCGGCCCATCCGGCGTGATTGGCACAAACAAACCTGATGCTGTCGAAACAGTCACCCATATGTTGACCGATCTCGCTGACGGCAAAATTTTGCAGCCCGCCAACCCAACCGTAGACGCGGCCATCGCCTTCGTCGCCGAGAGAAAATCAGATTATTTCACCTACGCCGATTGGCAGAAATTGGATGCGCTGGAATTAGCCAATGGTAAAGCAGCTGGCCGCCCCCGCGTCAAATTCACCAACGTGGAAGAGATGAAAACGGCCGTTGGCAAATAAGATAGAGAATAGAGATAGAGAATAGAGAATAGAGATAGAGATAGAGATAGAGATAGAGAATAGTACATATTCGTAAACTTAACGAATATATTTGACTGTCATTCCCGCGCAGGCGGGAATCCATATTTCCCTGAGAGGTGGATTCCCGTCTGCACGGGAATGACACGCATGGGGTGGTCGAAACGATGACCAACCCCCATTTCTGGCTCTAGCTCCTTATCAGAGAAGTCTGACTTTACTGATTTTGAGCACGGATTACACTGATAAACACAGAGTTTAGATGCTTTATCAGTGTAATCAGCAAAATCCGTGTCCAATTCTTCTTTTTCCGTAACTACTCAGCCTATCAATTATTTCACCACAAAGAAGCAAAGGTCACAAAGAGACCCTGACATGGTTCAAAATATTTCTTTCATCCGTTGTAGTCACCCCGAAATATTGAGAAGTTACTCGAAAACCTTAAAAAACTTTGTGTTCTTCGTGTCTTTGTGGTTAACTTGGACAATGGCTGAGTAGTTACCTTTTTCCAACAATCTGCTAATTTTTTTATGAAAATCATCATTTATACAGACGGCGGCGCGGACCCTAATCCTGGGATTGGGGGATGGGCTGCCGTTTTGCTTTCTGGCAAACACGAGAAACGCATTAGCGGCAACGCTCCCCGTGCGACGAACAATCGGATGGAGTTGACGGCCGCTATCGAAGCGTTACGGACATTAAAACGGCCGTCCACCATCACCCTGCACACCGATTCCCAATATCTGCGTCGCGGCATCACCGAATGGATCGATGGCTGGAAGAAAAAGGGATGGTGCAACAGTCAGGGCAAGCCGATAAAAAATGCTGATTTGTGGAAAGCACTACACCCATTGACCACCCGTCACCAAATCGAATGGGTGTGGGTGAAAGGGCATTCGGGCAATGAATGGAACGAAGTCGTTGACCGCATGGCACGGCAGGCACGGCTCGACATCACCCCCGCCGATATAGATGATGAACATGTACCCAAGCTGTATACTCGCTGCTCTTGCAAAGGCAATCCAGGACCGGGCGGCTGGGGTGCGGTGCTAAAAACGGCCGATAACAATGACGGCGAAATGAGCGGACACGCAGCACGGACAACCAATAATCGCATGGAATTAACGGCCGTTATCGAAGGTCTCCTCCTCGTTCCTGCCGGCGGTGACGTGCAAGTGTACACCACCTCAGATTACCTCTTTCAAGGGGCAGTCAAATGGATAAACGGCTGGCGCAAACGCGGCTGGATCAAAAAAGATGGCAAACCCGTCGCCAATAGAGACCTATGGAAAGCTCTCGACCAGCTCAAAAAAGAGTACGCCATCAAATGGATCAACGCCAAAGGACAAACCCATACTGGACTGGATGAAGCCGCCATCCTCGCCGTCACTGCCAGCAAAAAACAATGAATAATGAACAATGAACAACAGCACGCCATTCATTATTCGTATCTTCTCAGTATTCTGGGGAGACTTGACAAATTTTCCTAATGATACCTGTGTAAAATAAAGTGTTGATGAAATTTGTCAAGTCTTGCCCACGATTTATTGAGAAGATACCATTATTCATTATTCCCCTTCTCCTTCTCCTTCTCCTCCTCCTCACCC
>WFSA01000233.1 GCA_015486215.1 Anaerolineae bacterium
TCGTTCCGCTTTGTGGTGGTCGATGAGGCGTTCAGCCGTTCCGATGAGAACAATTCGCGCTACGCGATGCAGTTGTTCAAGAAATTGGGGCTGCAACTGTTGGTGGTTACACCGATGACGGGCATTCATATTGTAGAGCCGTATATCAGTGCCTGCCACTTTGTTTGGAATAACAGCGAAGGCAATCATTCGCAGGTGCGTACGATGAGTATTCAACAATTCCGTGAGCAAAAACGAGAATTGGCTAACCACAAAAAATAATTTACCACGAAGGCACAAAGGACACGAAGTTTACTCTTTTTCTTTGTGTTCTTTGTGCCTTCGTGGTGATACAAAATCATGATTACGGCTGATGAAATTAAACAGAAGGCGGTGCGGAAATATCGGCCGTTTTTGCGTGCGGTTGTGCAAGGTGAGCCATTTTTCCCGTTGGAAATTCGGTTTCGCAAGGCGAAGGCGGGCGATGAGTATTTGGCGTTACGGGAGTGGGTGGGGGCGTTGCTGGCGGGTAGCAAGGCGGAACGCGGTTTTGGGTATGAGGTGATGTTGGCGGAGAAGAAATCAAGGCGTTACGGCCGTCAATCCCTGCCCGCCCATATCATCATCAATAAAGAAGATGATTTTTTGCGTTTGATTGGTAAAAAGAGGGAGTTTGGGGAGTGGAAAACGGCCGTTTCCCACACCATCGCCACCTTTCCCCAACTGCAAAATTGGTTGGCACAGCACCCCCATCGCGTCCTGCCCCATCTCCCCATTTGGGACGATTTGCTCCTCGTCTGTGCGTACTTTGTCGCCCATCCCCGCCCTGATTTGTACATGCGCGAACTGCCCGTACCCGTACACAGCAAATTTATCGAAGAGCATCAAGCAATTTTGCGCCATCTGTTAGACGAACTATTGCCGCCCGATGCCATTCTCGCCGACGAAAGCCACTTTGAACGCCGTTTTGGCTTGCGTTATGACGAACCGCAAATTAGATTGCGTTTGCTGGACGAGTCATTGCGCGGCGAATTGGGCTGGCCGACGGCTGATATCAGCATAACGCTATCGGCTTGCGCGGGGTTGATGGGGATAAACGGCCGTATCCTCCTCATCGTCGAAAACAAAATGACCTTTCTCACCCTGCCGCCGCTTCAAAACGGCATTGCCATTTGGGGCAAAGGGTTTCAAGTCAATCTGTTGCGCGAGGTGGGCTGGCTGGCCGATTGTGACATGTTGTATTGGGGCGATTTGGACGCGCAGGGGTTTGCAATTTTGTCCCAATTACGCGGCTATTGGCCGCAAACGCGCTCTTTTTTGATGGATGCGGCAACGTTGGAAAAATACGGCGATTTTGTGGTGACGGGTACGCCGTCGCCTGTGATGGAATTGGGGCATTTGGATGAGGGGGAGACGGCCGTTTACCGTCAACTCGCCGCCCGCAATTGGCGATTGGAACAGGAACGTATTAGTCAGGCCGATGTGATGGCTGTGCTGGGATTGCAAGGAGCATAAATATGGAAATATGGATTGAGTACAAACGGCCGTTTACAACCAACATCTTCTCCATTAAAAGCGGCACAGTGGAATTATCGGACGGCCAAACCGCCCCCCGCCACATCGCGGAGCATAACGGCGGCGCGGCCGTCGTTGCCATCGTTGATGATTGCGTCCTGTTTGTGCGTCAATTTCGGATTGCGGTTGGGAAGGCGTTGATTGAACTGCCCGCTGGCAAGCTGGAAGGGGACGAAGCCCCTGAATGGCGGGCGCGGATCGAGTTGGAAGAGGAAACGGGGTATCGTGCGGGAAAGATGGAGAAAATCGGCCGTTTTTACACTTCGCCTGGCTTCACAACTGAACTGTTGTGGGTGTATCGGGCGACTGATTTGGTGAAGACGGCGCAAAATCTGGAATTTGACGAGGATATTGAACTGCTGTTTATCCCCGTCGATGAAGTGAAACGACGCTTACGCGCTGGTGAATTTGAGGATGCAAAAACCTTGATTGGTTTACTGATTGTGTTGGGTTAAAAGAGCCTCTATTTCAGATGGGGCATGGGCGATGAAGTTTGGTTGGGTAGCGTTGATTTCTTCCATTGAACCGTAGCCGTAGGTAACGGCCGTTGTCCAGACTCCATTTTCCTTCGCCCCGTTAATATCATATTTACGATCCCCGATCATCATCGTTGTTTCGGCCAGTAACCCTTCTGTGTGCAAAACATGGCGGATCAGTTCTCCTTTTTTGGCGTTACGCCCATCATGCTGGCTGCCATAGACACGCACAAAGTAGGAGTCTAAATTGAAATGAGTGATGATTCGTTGTGCGTATACAGTCGGTTTGGAGGTGGCGACATAACAACGCTTGTTTTGTCCGCATAATGCCGCTAATAGTTCGGGGATACCGTCATATAATTTGTTCTCAAAAAGCCCTGTCACCCCAAAGTATTCACGAAAACTGGAGACGGCTTTTTCGACTAATGCGGGATCATCATCCTGCAATAGGCTGATGAAACTGTTGCGAAGGGGAGGGCCGATCACCCATTTAAGATCAATGTTTGGGGGCAACGGCCGTCCCATTTTTTCCATCGCATACATCACCGATGATGCGATCCCTACTTCTGGGTCTGTTAATGTTCCATCTAAATCAAATAAAATGGTGTGATAGGTATTCATAAAGGTATAGCTGTTGTGCCGATAGTTATCTTCTTCTTGATCGTTGGGAGCGTGAACGGCCGTGCTTCTTTTTCTTATCCTGCCGTTGTTTTTTTACTTTTTCAGTCGCATTATCAGGGTTTTCTATCGCAGTATGCAACATATTTTGATACGCATCATCAAGCAGCATCGCTAATAACGGTAATGACGCATCGTTGGAAGCTAGTTCCTGTGCGATTTTCTCAAAACGGGGCGACCGCTCCTTTTGCAGCGCGTCCCGCTCTCGTAAGCGTGCTTCCAGAGAGGCGGTCAATCGCTGGGTGACGATGGAGGATGCGTCTTCTTGGGTGGGCAACGGCCGTTCCTCAATTTTGATCCCATACTCCTTCTGAATCTGCTTAATCCGCATCTGTTCACTGAACACACCGACTAATGTCAAGGCGATACCACTCGCCCCCGCCCGTCCTGTGCGCCCGGCGCGATGGATATAACTTTCTACATCTTCAGGCACTTCATATTGAATAACATGGGACAAATTATTAACATCAATCCCCCGTGCGGCCACATCAGTCGCCACCAACAGGCTTAATTTACCTTCGCGCACTCGTGTTAATGTCCGTTCCCGCGTTTGCTGCGATAGGTCAGATGAGATGTCGTCAGCATCGTAGCCCGCCCGTTTTAGGATGGTGGTGACGTAATTGACGCGCTGTTTGGTGTTGCAAAAAATGAAGGCAGATCTTGGGTTTTCAACTTCGATGATGCGGATAAGAGCGCGATCTTTTTCCAGCGGGGGAACCATGTAATACGCATGTTCGGTATCTAGTGCCAGCACATTATCGCTGCTCAGGCTAAGGAAATCTGGTTTATCTAGGAATTGGTCGGCCAGTCGCTGTACATTGGCGGGGATGGTGGCCGAGAACATGAAACTATCCACTTTGTGGTCAGGCAGATATGATTTTAATTGACGCATGTCGGGATAAAATCCCATGTCTAGCAGGCGGTCAGCTTCGTCGAAGGTGAACACTTGCAAATTGTTTAGGTTCATCGTGCCGCGCTGAAGATGATCGAGTATACGACCTGGCGTGCCGATGACGATATGCGCCCCTTTTTTTAAGCCGTCGAGCTGTTTTTTGTAACTCACGCCGCCATAAACGGATAAAACGCGAATCCCTTTATCCTTGACCAGCATCTCGGCTTCTTTGGCGACTTGTATCGCCAGTTCGCGCGTCGGCCCGATGATGAGGGCTTGGGTTGTCTTATTAAGCGGGTTGACGCGTTCAAGCAGGGGAAGAATGAACGCGCCTGTTTTGCCGCTGCCCGTGCGTGCCTGCACAATCAGGTCGCGCCCAGCCATGATGTATGGGATCGCTTTTGATTGAACAGGCATCAAATCGTTCCAGCCTGCGCGTGCCATCGCCTTTTTCCATGTGTCGGGCAAATCGTTTATTGTAATTTCGGGCATCGCATTTTCTGGCTCAACGATGGGTTGTGTATGTATATCTTGTTGTTCTGTCATCTACTTCCTCGTAAAAAAACAGGCGTAATGCCTGTTGAATGGTTCTTTATGGGCAAGCAACCGCTCCCTTAATTAAAAATCGGGACATTGATTAGCCTCGTTTGTCTTTGTTTGTTTTCATTTGTGCAATCAGTAGGGGAGTGATTGATTATGTTACTACTTTATTTTCTATGGATATTATCGCAGAAACGGCCGTTTGTGCATCTTCGTGAATAGGGCGATTGCAACCTCCAAAATTGGACACTGATTGCACAGATGAACACAGATAAAAAGATCAAAATCAGTGAAATCAGCGTGATCAGTGTCTAATTTCAAAGTTAGGAGATGCGTTTTGACCGGCCTGCTTGTTTTTAGTTAGACTGTGATTGCTTTGCATGTGAAATCTATTTATCATTAAGGAATGAGGAGTATCTTCTCAGTATTCTGGGGAGACTTGACAAATTTTCCTAATGATACTCGTGTAAAATAAAGTGCTGATGAAATTTGTCAAGTCTTGCCCACGATTTATTGAGATACAATGAGGATTAAATAAAATCAGAAACTTCCATCTGTCATTTCTGCGAA
>WFSA01000234.1 GCA_015486215.1 Anaerolineae bacterium
ACGGGCGACGATGGCGCGGTGGCGGACGGTACGCCGCCCATTTTCCGCTACAGCACCTATCGAATCGGGATGCGCGGCTTGGGCAACGACATGACGGGCTGGGGGGTGATGCTGGCCGATTTTGACCATGATATGGATGTGGATTTGATGACGGTAAACGGCCGTGTTCCAGTCACAAACTGGGAAACTGACCCCGAACTGGTGCGTCTGTACGGCAATCGCTGGTCGGACGGTTTCGCGGGCGAATTCCGCGAATGGACTCCGCTGGCGGGGCTGCGGGACGTGGGAACGCTGATCGCTCGCGGGGCGGCGGCGGCCGATTTTGACAATGACGGCGACTTGGATGTGGCGATCAATCAAATTGGGGGAACGGCCGTTTTGCTGCGAAATGAAGGCGGTAATGAGCAGGGGAATTGGCTGCAAATCAGCTTCGGCTCGCCTGCGCCAGCGGGTGCGCTGGCTATCGTCACCCTGCCCGACGGCTCGCAATTGCGTCGTGAACTGCATGTGGGCAGCAGCTTCCATTCGACGGAAGACCCCCGTCTGCACTTTGGGCTGGGGGATGCTGAGGTGGTGGATGTGGAGATTTGGTTAAACGGCCGTTTGTCGGTGATGGAAGGGGTGGCGGTGAATCAGGTGGTGGAGGTTGACAAGGGAGGATAGACATCTCGCCATTTGTTAGAATGAACACCGTCCTAGTTTGTGCTACTTAAAGTGTGTAGACTTAAAAGTATCATCACGAAGAATATGGAGAGAGCATGTCCAATGAATAATTAACTGGTGGAACGATGGCAAAAAATGCAGATGGCGGAATATACCTCAGACAAATCCTTGCTGAAAATTTACGAATATACAGGAAAGACAAAGCATTATCTCAAGAAGAAATGGCTTCTAAATGTAATCTACATCGTACATACATCGGTTCTGTAGAACGTCGTGAACGTAATGTTACATTAAGCACCCTCGAAACTTTAGCAAATGCACTCGACATAACCGTGCCAGAATTATTAACAAAACAGGTGGATGCCAATGGATTACGTCAAAAATATTCAAAATAGCGGCTTGACAATTTATGACCCAATTGAACTAGGTAATAAATCTCTCTGGATTCCAATATCGAAATTAGAAACGATTCTGAATGATGGATTATATGGATTTTCAACGAGCGGGCTGCCCAACAGAACACGATCAAAAGTTATCAAACAACAAATATGTGAATTACTTGGGTATCCGATCCCAAAATCGTTTAAGAAAACACAACCAAGATTTTTGGGGCAAAACTTTGACATTTATGTACAGAAATCAAACAATTTACAAATATGGAATGAAGGTATATCAGATGACCGACGGTATGTTTTAATACAAATTTCAAACAAGGATCAAATACAGTCCGTCAAGGTTGTAACTGGTCATATCCTTGCTCAATTAGATAAAACAGGAACGTTAACGCAAAAATATCAAGCGCGATTAAACGTGAGTAATGAGTTTTCAAAATTAATCTCTCCCAAAGATACAGAAAATCTACGCCGCGCCTTGCGTTCAGCGAGTATCGTTGATAACCAAATTCACGATAAAAAAGAAGCTTATGCAAGTTCTATCAAACCTCCATCAGCTCATGATCTGATCCCTATCGGCCTCCTTTTTGAACGCTTGAAGCCGCTAATCGGTCATAAATTTAAGGATGCGGGATATGATCAAGAGCGCAACCGCGGGGCGGCACTGCATAGGTTAATTTGTGAACAACTAAACTATAAACAATGCCCAGATGATGGCCGTTTTCCTGACATACAACACCAATTACTGGAGATAAAACTCCAAACTTCATTCACGATTGATCTAGGATTAATTCGTCCTGATGATCAAAATCTGTTAAATTTGCCGAGTTTAAATGGTGTATATTTACGACATTGTGATGTACGCTATGCCCTCTTTTATGGTGCTACAGATGGAAGCGAAGTAGTGTTGACTCATTTTTTCTTAACAACAGGAGAGGGATTTTTCAATCAGTTTCCACAATTCCAGGGGAATGTTATCAATAGAAAAATACAGATACCTCTGCCAACTGACTTCTTCAACTAGAACCCAAAAGCTTCCCATACGAGTTTATCAAGATATTTTTCTTGCCTAGATGTTTCTGTGATTGATATTTTTTCGTAGACTTGCCGACTTTGTTCAATAATTTCTTGTGCGATTATCGTTTGTGGATCGGGCAAGGGGAATTTCTGCACATACTGCGTAATATACCGCCTACGCCCAGCATATAGTTTATTGTTGAAGCGATAATCATAAAATTCCTCAATAAATGTAGAATTGCCAACAGCCAATGCTAACCATAGCATTTCTTGTGGATGCCTGCTATCTAAAGTCATCCAATAACAGTCACCATTGACAACAGCGCCTGAAAAATCAGCCCAAAACATCGGATGCTTAACAATGTCACGAAAGACCAGTTTAGGTAAACGCCATTCATTCGGGTCTTGTGGAACCCAAATTTCATACCAATTTCGTTTCGCCTTTGTAATATACTTACGCGCTTCAAGTATATTACGGTTTCTTTCCAGATAACGGGCTGATTTAGGATAATCAGCTAAATCAATTGCTTGGCGTTTTCCATTATGACGCTCATGAGTATATAGAATCTGCCTTTGTTGCAACGCTTTAAGCGCACGAAAACGACGACCGATATGATGTGTTATCACTGGTTTTAGCAATTCAGGGCGATGCTTCTCATCAAAGGTTTGCCAATCATCTCTAATAAAAACCTTGTCGGCTGTTGTTTTTACACCAACTCTAATTTTCCCCAGCTCTCCAAAGTGACAATATGTATGTTCTCGAACTATTTCTAACCATGCTTTTGATTCATCGGTTGAAATACGCCATACTTCATCTAAAGATGCTATTTCTGCTAAGTATCCGTGTTGAACATTAAAACATTGCCCGTTACTAATCTCGACAACACCAACAGCTGAAACTGCTTCGATCACATCCGTAAATTTTTGCGGTTGTGTCGTCGTACATTCAGTTGCATATATGGTAGAAAACCGTGAAGAAACGTATTCATCAAGGTCATTTTTTTTCTCTAGCAACAGCACGGCAGGCAAAACTGCCGCTTTGAATAACTTTGTGTCACCTAAATCCCAAATATGATGAATATGGAAATTTTGTTGTAAATCAGTCCGCACACCTCTCCCTGCTTTTGTGGTCATAAAGCGATTTGATATGATGATCCCTGCTATACCATTTGGTTTTAACATCCATTTAATCGCTTTAATGAAAGCAAATGCTATATCTATACGTCCTGATAATTTGAAGGTATGTGCTAATTTCTGTGACTTTTCTGCCCCTATAACTTGTGTCCGAATATATGGTGGATTAGAGATGACTATATCAACAGGACGAAAGTCAGTACTGCTGAATAACGATGGTTGATAATGTTGATTGGCAAATTCAAGGAAATCAACATGTCTAAAATCTGTTGTAACATTATTAAAACGACGAAGTATTCTTTCTTTAGCTTGTCGTAAAGCAGTTTCATCCGTATCAAAGCCTATGACTTCGATTGACATATGCTCGTTTGATAGCTGATTCAGAAGAGCTAAAACAAGTTCGCCATCTCCTATAGCGGGGTCTAGAATCCTCACACTTGGTGTCTTGCGTAATACTGTTTGAAGTTCTTTTGCCACAAATCCAGCTAATCGTGATGGGGTATAATGCGAACCCGTCGCCTTCTTTGTGCTAACCCGCAAATACCGTGAATCTCCTGCTTGTTGTTCTAACATATGATACTTATAGTCATCTTTTTCTATTTTGTCAAGAAATCAGCAAATTTCTATATGATAATGTTTAACTTATGGTGCGATAGGGATAGACTGTGTGTCGATGATGGAGGTGGTGAATGTGAAGTAGATGCAAACCCATTTATCTATATTTTGCAATAAAATAATATAATTTGCTGTTTTTTATGATATATAATGATATAATTTTGAGATGAACAGGATTGTATGGAATAAACGGGCGTATACGCAGTTGAAGAAGATGCCGATTAAAGTTAGAACGGCCGTTTTCAACGCCGTCGAACAGTTACCAGAACGGGACGGATGGCACAATGTTAAATCGCTCACGAACCATCGGTATGATTATCGGTTGCGCGTGGGGCAATACCGCGTATTTTTTGATGTAGAAGAAGGCGAAATAAAAATATATTTTATTCAAGAGGTAAAAAAAAGAGATGATCGCACTTACTAAGCCCCAAATTATTATGAATGATGGTTTACCCGCTTTTGCGGTCATTCCTTGGAATGAGTATCAGGAATTAACACAGCCATATGATAGTGATGCTCAGGTATGGATTCCCCATGAAATTGTTAAAGCCACGTTATTGGATGATGTGTCTATTATTCGCGCTTGGCGGACGTACTTTGGCCTGACTCAGCAAGAGTTGGCACAGCGATCTGGCTTATCACAACCAACGTTGGCGCGGTTGGAAAAGGTCGGTGCCAAACCGCGCACGTCTACATTAAAGAAGTTGGCTGTTGCTATGGGAATTACGGTTGAGCAGTTGAGGGGTTGAGGGGGTAACGGCCGTTTCCCTCATTAACAACTCTCATATGGCGATGTAATCAATACCCCATTTACATAATCAATCGTGACCAAGAACCGACGGAAAAAGTCAAGACCAATCAAAGCGTCAATGCCCCATGACTGTTCAAAATGGGATACAAAAACTTCAAAATTGTTCATCTGATGACCACAAATCGTAACGGACGGTAATGTTATCGCCCCGTATTTCTGCGTTTGTAATCCTGATTTCATGGATACATTTTGCTCTGTACGATCAAGAAATCCTGTATGCAGTAAAAACTGGTCAGAAAACTCCGTGCTTGGCGCACCTGTATCAAGAATTCCAGCAACGCTGTACGGCACACCATTTGATGCCGTAAGAACAAACTCAAGATGAATATGGTGACTGTTTATGTCAAATGATGTTCTATGATCGCGCATAGCTTCTCAACCCGCCAAAAGTAGATTCACCCGTATCTTCTCAATAAATCATGGACAAGACTTGACAAATTTCATCAGCACTTTATTTTACACGAGTATCATTAGGAAAATTTGTCAAGTCTCGCCAGAATACTGAGAAGATAGATTCACCCGTATATCTAAACGCTGTAGATTTATTCAGTGAAGGCAGCCGATAAACATCATTCTTCTCTTTTGAATGTCGGTTAACAATTCCCTCAATAATATGTCCAGACTCGTCCAAATTATAATCGGTGATAAGAAGCCACTCATCAGGAAATTGTTTTTTCATATCATTCCATGTTATTTTTTCCATGAAAACACCTCTTCTATTCATGCTCCGCTATCTTCTATGGAAGAAGTATATCATTTTACGGATGATTTCTCTACAGTAGGGGGTGGAAGGGAAACGGCCGTTTACCCCATCAAACACTTTCCATCTGAACAACTTGGGCAAGCGAATTTGTAATCCACTGGTTTAAGCTCTCCCCTGTGGAACTAGCTCTCACAACAAGTTCTTCATGTAGTTGGGGCGGAACGCGAAGATTAAATTTACCAGAATACGCCTTGCGCGGCTCTACGCCATCTTCCAGACACATCTCCAGAAAAACGTGTAAAGAAATTTCGCCCTCTTGGCGTAAACCATCAATATCTTTAGCGTAAAAATCAGCCCCGCCATTCAACCCAATAAACTCGCCTCTAAATAGTTCAATTTCTGGATCGTATTGAATGACAGCCCGATACCCGTTAATTTCCATCATGTTCATCATGGTTTCACCCCGTTTTCCGCTAACCATTTGCGGATGCTTACCACTGCGCCTTTATCTGTACTTGGAGAAGGATGCGGTCTATGAAACACTCATCGCTCTCCAAATAAACGGACACCTACACGAGAGCCTTGCCGCTCGCTCAACTCTGCGCCCAAATATCAATTCTAATGTTTTTTGGTGTTTACGTTTCATAGATTGTGATAGTGCCATCTTTTAGTGCTAAGGTAAAGATGCCATAATTTCAAGAAACATCTGGCAAAAGCGATGGGATTTATGGTTGAGCAGTTAGGAAAGAAACGGGCGCATCCATTAGTTAGGGGAGAGAATATTTTATACACTTATTTACCACAAAGGCACAAAGAACACGAAGGTTTTCTTGTTTTTCTTCGTGTTCTTCGTGGTGAAATATTAGAAAATTGTAGTCACTGAAATGTTACCCCCTAAGTTTTGTATGCACCCGAAAGAAACGGCCGTCCCTCCCCCCAACACACCAAATCCCTTCCCCATACAGAAAACAATCCCTATTTTACGCCATATTCACCTCCCGAATACCCGCATCTTCCTAAATTAACTTCTCCAAACGGCCGTAATCGTGTATACTTTTGCCAGAAAGTGGTGCAAAGTGGTGCAAAGTGGGACAATGACGCAGGGATTTTAGATAAGTTGATGCAAAACAGAGCATTGAGAACACATGTTCTAATTTTTATGAGAAAAAGAGATGTTTTTAGGCGAATTCGCACACACAATTGACACAAAAGGCAGATTAACCATTCCCGCAAAGTTTCGGGACTTGGTCACTGCCGGCTTAGTCGTCACACGCGGGTTCGACAAAAATCTAATGATCTACACAATGGACGAGTGGCGGGCGTTGGCACAGCGAATCACCCAACGGCCGTTAGCCGATTCCGACATGCGCGCTTTCCGCCGCCGCGTCTTTTCCGGTGCCGTCGATGTCGTTCCCGACAAGCAGGGGCGCATCATCATCCCCCCCTACCTGCGCCAATTTGCTGGTATTGATAAAGATGTCATCGTCGCCGGCATGTTCGATTATTTGGAATTGTGGAGCAGCGAAAGCTGGACGGCCGTTCGCGCTTCCATTGAAGATAACGCCGATGCTGCCCGTTGGGCTGACTTGGGAATTTGATCAGCATCATGCGGACATACGCAATCATCCCATCAAGAAACGGCTCGCTTTAGGATACCGTTCAGATGCCCTTTACGCATATCCCCGTCCTCTATCGCCAGACGATAGATTTTTTACGTCCCGTGTCAAACGGCCGTTACATTGACGGCACATTTGGCGCAGGTGGACACAGCATCGGCATTTTGCAAGCATCAGCCCCAGACGGGCACGTGCTGGCCTTTGACAAAGACCCAGAAGCAATCACCTTCGGGATGGGGCAGATGGGCGAATATGAAGGACGGATAACGGCCGTTAACGCCAGCTATGCCGACATGGAATCCATCGCCCCCGCGCATGGATTCGACCAAGTAGACGGCATCCTGCTCGACTTAGGGTTATCCTCCCGTCAACTAGATAACGCCCAGCGCGGCTTCTCCTTCATGCGCGACGGGCAACTAGATATGCGGTTCGATCCCACACAAGGGGAAACGGCCGCCGATCTCATTAACAATTTAACCGAATCCGAATTGGCTAACATCATTTGGCGATACGGCGAAGACCGCCGAAGCCGCAAAATGGCACGCCTCATCGTCGCCAACCGCCCGATCAACAGCACCCACCGACTGGCCAACTTGATCGCCCAAAAAATGAGCAATCCCCGCCGACGGATTCATCCAGCAACGCAGCTGTTTCAGGCGTTGCGAATCGCCGTCAACCATGAGTTAGAGGCGGTAGAAACGGGCATACCCGCCGCTATCAACCTGTTAAAACCGGGCGGCCGTATCGCCGTTATTAGTTTTCATTCATTGGAAGATCGGTTTGTCAAACAACTGTTCCGCAGATTGACAAAAACGTGCATCTGCCCGCCCAGACAGCCCATCTGCACCTGTGATACAAAACCAACATTGAAACGCATCACCCGCAAACCAATACAGGCGAATGAACAAGAGAGTAAAGAAAACCCACGCAGTCGCAGTGCGCGTCTCCGTGTGGCCGAGAAGCTGTAAGCGGGCAAGATTGGTTCACTCCTTCAAGAGTGAACCAATCTGTGATCCAACGTCATTTACAAACAGTCCCTGCATATATTCCGATAATTGTTGCCGCCAGCAACCAATTATTGATGAACATTCAGCAGTTTTCAAGAATGAGGGTTTTATAATTTAGGAATGAGGATTAAATAAAATCAGAAACTTCCCTCTGTCATTTCTGCGAAGGCAGGAATCCACAGTCTGGGAAATCATGGATTCCCGCCTTCGCGGAGCCTGCCCTCATGAAAATAGGGGAATGACAACTCTGGTAATTAAATAAATCCTCGTTCCTTAGGGAAATACGATCCGTAGATTACATATATTTTCGCAGAGTAATAGAAAAAATCTGCGGCATCTGCATAATCTGCGAACAACAAATTTCCAATTTTATTTATCTTCACCCTTTAGCTGCACCAACCATCGTTACCCTGTCATCCCTGACCTCAGATGACAGCTGTACGATGAGAAATGGATGCCATTGTGAAATCAAATCGTCAACGACGAGAAGAATCCAAGCGTCTGGGTCAACTGACTGAGGCGCAAGCGGCGTTGGGATGGGGAATCGCCCTCGTTCTCATCGCCCTGCTCGGCACAATCTACCTGCGCCAAACGAGCCAAATCGCCACAATCGGCCGTCAGGTGCAGCTATTGCAGATTGATTTAGACAATGTACAGCGCGAAAACGGAGTAATTGAACGAAAAATCGCCGAAGGGCAATCGTTAGACCAATTGCAAGATGCGGCGGCACGAATGGGGTTTGTACCCGCAAATGCGGACGATATTGAGTACCTTGTCATATTAGATTATCCAGAAACGGCCGTCCCCCCGTCTGTCCCCTC
>WFSA01000235.1 GCA_015486215.1 Anaerolineae bacterium
ACTTTGCATCAATCGTTGATCGATAAATTGCTGAATTCCACCCAATTTATGCCAGAAGCGGAGGGGTGGACGGAGGAAACGGCCGTTCTTGAAAAAATCATCACCTGCTGGGTAGAGCGACGAAAAATCCGTATTCGCTATCAGGGATTGAAATCACGCAAAATGACGACACATCTGGTCAGCCCCTATTTACTGGAGCCGTCGCTGTGGGACGACAGTATTTATATGGTGGGTTACAGTGAAACGATGAACAGCATCGTGCCATTCAAGCTTAATCGTATTAAGAAAGCGGCCGACACCACACAACCGATTATACCGTCAGAGTCATTTGATGAGGATGCGTTTATTCGCAATGTATGGAGTATTTGGGATGGCGGCGGAGAGTTGGTGACGGTGAAGTTGCGGTTTAGGGGGGAAACGGCCGTTCGTCGAGTGCAAGAGAGTGTTTGGCATCCCAATCAGGCGGAGCCAGAGTTGTTGCCTAACGGCGACCTGATTTGGAGCACGCAGGTAGCTGAATGGCGCGAAATGCTGCCGTGGATTCGCGGGTGGGGGGCAGATGTGGAGGTGTTGGAGCCGAAGGCGTTGCGTCGTGAAATTGAGCGTGAAATTTTGCGATTAACGGCCGTTTATCACATGCCTGCTCATACTGTCACCGCTGAAAAAGAAGATAAAGATTACGATGCTCAATGGGCATCGGCACTATTTAGGAAGTGATTATGAAATTATATGGGTATCAAGAAGAACTTGCCCGCGCTGTGCGGCAAGGCAAGAACATTATTCTGCAAGCACCAACTGGCGCAGGAAAAACGATGGCCTCACTTTGGCCGTTTTTGCAAAATTGGGCGGCTGATGAGAACCATTTACCCCGTAAATGTATCTACGCTGTTCCGATGCGGGTATTAGCCAATCAATTTGATGCGGAGTACAACAAAATTGTCAAAGAAGAGATGCTCATCGCTTCCCCGCCTAGTATTAAAAGACAGACGGGTGAGTATAAAGAAGACCCTGAATTTCGCGCCGATATGACGTTTGCCACGATTGATCAGGTTTTGAGCGGCTGGTTAATGTCGCCATACAGTTTGCCCAAGCGATTGGGTAATATGAATGCGGGCGCGTTTGTGGGCAGTTATCTTATTTTTGATGAGTTTCACTTGTTCGACCCTGATTCAACATTGCCAACGACATTGCAAATGTTGAAAACCTTGAACGGCATTAGTCCGTTTGTGTTGATGACGGCCACTTTTTCTAAAGAGATGTTGGAAAAATTAGCCCATCATTTGAACGCCGAACCGTTTCTGTTGACTGAACATATGCTGGCCGAGATTTCAGCGCAGAAAAAGGATCGACGATTTTACACAACACCATCCCCCATGACTTTCAAGGATGAGGATAAAAAGATTTTGGCAGACGAAACGGCCGTTTCCCACATCATCCAAACCCATCAAGAGCAAACCATAGACAAACCGCGCACCCTCGTCGTTTGCAATCAGGTTGAACGGGCGCAAGCTGTTTATACAGCCTTGAACGCTCAAGTTCCAGATAGTGTGACTGTAAAACTGTTGCACAGCCGCTTCCTCAAAAAAGATCGGCAAGAAATTGAAAATTTTGTCCGCAATGAATTTCAGAAAGAGACAGATAAACGAACCGTTCCCAGCCTCATCGTAGTAGCAACGCAGGTTGTGGAGGTGGGATTGGATATGAGTACGGCTGTTTTGCATACGGAATTAGCCCCTGCCGCCTCCGTTCTACAACGAGCAGGACGATGCGCCCGTTATGAGGGCGAATCGGGAAAAGTGTATGTGTATCCATTAGATGAAAAAGGGTATGCACCCTACCACGGCAACTATGCCAAGCAGCAAGCTGATTTGGGATGGGAATGGTTGGCGGCAAACCAAGACCGTCATCTTACCTTTGCCGATGAGCAGGCGTTGATCAATTACGCTCATACAGCCAGTGATAACAAGATTCTTGATGCTGTTTTTGGGGCTGAGTATGAACGGGCAAGACAAATCTGGAAAGCGTGGAGCGGCGCGATGGATCGGGGAGAAGTAGCCACTTTGATTCGTAATATCCAATCCATTACCGTTACCATTCATGCCGATCCTGACCAATTGACCGCCGCGCCATTCAAAGCAGACAGTTTTTCTCTGCATCCTGGCACATTGCAAGGGAAATTTGCCCAATGGCAGGCGAAAAATAATCTACTTGATCCTGATTGGGACGAGGGGCATCTGGATTGGTTAGTTTGTAAGTTGGTGGAAGATGTAGACAAAGAAAACCAACAAGGGAATCGTCCCATTAAATATGGATTCAAAAAAGTGACATCAAAGCATGATTTGAATGCGCCGATGCTGGTTGTTCACCCTGATTTAGTGGGGTATTCGCCAGAATTAGGGTTGACGCTGTACAAGGGTGAGCATTATGAGTGTGATGTGCCAGAGACGGCCGTCCGCACATACACCGCCTACAGTTACAAACTGGAAAGTTATTTCCGACATATCGAATTGGTGCATGAAGCGTTTGTAAATGATTCGTTGGAGCTATTCAGCGCGGCGGCGGGGCGGTTGGAAAAGGCGTATGGCTGGCAAGACGGCATCATCACCGAAATGGCGCATCTAGTGATGGTGGTGCATGATGTGGGTAAATTGAGCAAAGGATGGCAAGGATGGGCGCGAAAGTGGCAAAAAGCGATTGGCAATGGAGAACTCTCCTTCCCTGCTGCACATACGGATTACGATCCGACGAATCCCAAGCATAAGATCAAGGTGGGTAAACGGCCGTCTCACGCTGTAGAAAGTGCGTTGGCCTCAATGCCCGTTTTACAAAGGTTGGTCGCTTCTGATATGCAGAAATATGGATCATTGTTGCGGGCGGCATTCACGGCCGTTGCCCGCCATCACGCCCCCTTTTCTTCTCAGCCCGGCAGTTACCACCTCATCCCTGACCATATGCAGAAAATTAAAAGTACGTTAAGCTTGTTGTCCAAGAATGTGCAAAAAGTGTGTCAAGATGTTGATGTGCAGGATGAAACAGATGTCAAAAGGGATTTGCCGCCCCAATTTATTGAACGCTATATGTTGATTAATCCGCGTAATGAGCGGGATGTTTGTTGCTACATGCTTCTCGTTCGTGCCTTGCGTACCGCCGATCAGGAAGGGACAAAAAAGGGAAGCATGTAAAACAAAACCCCGAAGATTTTTAAAGTCTTCGGGGTTTATCGAACTCTCTATCGAGTCGCTGATGCGATTTTGTCGCACTACAAAAACATTAAAGTTTCAGTATTCTCTATTTTCGAATCTGAAATAACAATACAAAACAATACAAAATTTGACAAGTTCGAATCAATCCTTTATTATTATTTATAATGAAACTACTACTACAACATTAAAGGGTTGATAAAATGAATATACAAAATAATAGAGATTTTCAAATTTATGGATACGGGAAACTCGTAGACAGTGTATATTATTTGATACGAGGTTCAGAAATAATGAACGCAATTGATATATCAGGGGTTTCGCCAATGGCGTTTGAATTGGTGAGAAGTATACAACCTCTGACCAAACAACTTGAATTACATTCTAAACAACTTGATTATTGTTTAACACAAGGTGCTAATAATGAATGATTGTTTTTATATAGACAAAACCACAGGAACATTCGCCGACGAGTTATTGACGGCTGGATTTATCCGCCTGTTGGAAAACTTGCTGGCTCAGCAACATGCTTCTAACTTCGAGATCGTTCAAACCGATTTTGGGCAGTATTACCAAATTGAGGTTACGCCTGCATTGGATATGGCGCAGTTGGATGAATCCATACCTGCATTCCCGCTTGCCCCTATCCTTCGCACGAAGAAGAACGCAAAGGCGTTGCCTGATTTGCCTGAAAAGCGTGAGTATTTGGTAGATTATGATGTTGAAAAGGAGAAACGCGCTGCTTTCTTTGCCGCTTACAAAGATTTGGAAGGGACGATGAAATATGCGTATGCTGTTGGTGAAGATGACAATTTTCCCTTTGATACAATGCCGTCCCCGCCCCATCATCGCTGGGATGTGTTCACTTTGCTTAACGCGCCGCCGATGCCGATCAACGGCTACAATAAGTTGATAGCGCAATGGTACGCCATTGGCGAGGCTAAAGAAGCGGGGGCGGTGTGCCGCTTGGCTTGCGAACTGTTCAGCACGTCGCCGAATGATGTGGAAACGGCCGTTTCTACATGGAACCCCTTCGTCAAACAGCACAAATGGATAAAAACAGCGAGCGCAAGCCAATTTTTTAACCCATCGCAAGGCAAGGGAATCAACAAAGCGTTACCGAACAGCGTCGGGCTGGGCAACATGAAAAACTTTTGGCTTCTGGAATGGTTGAAAGCAATTGGCTTTTACCACATTGCCTTCACCAAACGGATGAAGGGGTCAGATGATCGTAAAACATATGTGCCGGCTGGCGGGCGGTCAACTGTGCCGGCGCGGGAAGCGGTGCAAAAGATATTTGGTAAGAAGATGCGTTTTAGCGAAACGGCCGTTCGTTCAGACATCCTCACCGTCATCCGCTATGTCCAATCCTTCATTGATGAAGTGGCAAAAGCGCAATCAGGTACGGCAACTGAGGCAGAAAGGGCATTTTTGGCGATGATGGGGGAAGTGAAACGGCCGTCTGACTTCCTGCGCGGCTTCCACGCCGTCTACTATAAAAGTTTAGGTACATCTGTCGTCACCATGAATATCGCTTTTCTTAATCTGCCTGGCTGGGTAGAGATAAAAACACGCGAAGATACGGCCGTTTTTCACGATATTCTCGAAGAACAAAAAGACATCGTGCGTCAATTCAAGGAAAACAGAGGAGAGGAAATAGACCTCCTGCAACAGTTCCGCGATTTCATCGTCGCCGATAACCTTGATCCATTTTTTGAATTCACCACTGCTTACAGCAGTTGGCTGATCAGTCAGGGAGAGAAAAAAAGTGGTTTCCCGCCGCGTAAATTTAATGTTAATAATTTAAGGAGATTAATTATGAGTAATGAACCCAAATTGAGTCCCATTCTGGAATCGGAAGGCTTTCGTAACATCGCCTACGCCATTCGCCAAAGTACAGTGACAGCCCAATATCGTAAAAACAAGATGGATGATCGCCGCTATACTGTACGTTATGGACTAGGGCGCGATCTAGTGCGTCAATCCCAGTACCCTACCGATTTTATTGCCGCTCTGGGCGACTTTTTACATGCGTACAATGCAGAAAGCGCACAGGTAATGGAAAATCGTTCTGGCCCATATCGTCGCAGTATAAAAACCAGCGATATTGAAGAAATCACCCGTCTCATTGATGAGCATGGCTCTGAAGTCATTGCCAAATTATTAGTCGCGTTCGGCTATGCCCGTATGCCGCGCCAAACAGAAGAAGAAAAAGCGTAGGTCAAGTTTGCAAACTTGACCTGCATTGTGCAGGAGAAAAATCACATGAACAAAATCTATTCTTTATCCCTATCCGCAGAATTAACATTAGATATGCACTCC
>WFSA01000236.1 GCA_015486215.1 Anaerolineae bacterium
CTGCGGGTGGAGGTCATGGGGTAATTGTCAATTGTTAATGGTCAATTGTCAATTGCCAATTGTTAATTACCGCCCCATGCGGTAATATTCTTCATTACAGTTTTACAGGAAAGGTTTACCATATGAATTCTAAATTATCCCGTTGGGCAGAAGGTTTTATTGAGGCTGGCTGGATAGCCGCCATCGTCGCCATCCCATTATTTTTTAATATCCATTCAGACCGTGTATTTGAACCCGATAAATTGACGCTTTTGCGTTCTATCGTGCTGTTGATGGTCGCCGCTTGGCTGACTAAATTTGTCGATCAACAGGAGTGGAAGCATCTTAATTGGCTGCGGTGGCGTGATGATGATTCTGTTTGGAAAAAGCCGTTTGTGCTGCCGATGTTTGCCCTTTCAATGATTTATCTCGTCTCTACTATCTTTTCTGTTACGCCTACGATCAGCTTGTTGGGATCGTATCAACGGCTGCAGGGGACGTACACAACCTTATCGTATGTCGTTATCTTTGCGATGATCGCTTCGACGATGCGGACACGGGCGCAAGTGGGACGGGTGGTAACGGCCGTTATTATCAGTAGTATCCCCGTCGCTTTTTATGGCTTGCTGCAACATTTCAGCCGCGATCCGCTGCCGTGGGGCGGCAACACCGTCATCCGTGTCGCTGGACATATGGGCAATGCTATTTTCGTCGCCGCCTATCTTATCATGGTCGTGCCGCTGACCATCGCCCGCATCATTGATGCGTTTACCAGCATCTTGAACGATGAAGAGTTGGCGACAGCCGACGTTCTCCGATCCTCTGTCTACATTTTCACCCTTGCCATTCAATTGATCACCATTTATTGGACGCAAAGTCGCGGCCCTTGGGTTGGCTTGACAGTCAGTATTTTCGCCTTTATCCTCGTTGTCTTGGTCTCATTGCGGCTGGCTGTGGCGAAAAGCGGCCGTTCTTCCATGCTGGATGTTGGCAAAGCGTTTGTTTTTATCACCGTTGGCGGTGTTGGCGCATATTTTCTATTTTCGCTGTTGATTGGGGCTGTAAACGGCCGTGTCAGTAGCCTCGCCGGCCCAATGGGATCATTCACCGCTTTTATGGGGGCGATTGGTGTCTTGATTGTGGCGATCTTCATTATGCTCGCCGCTCGGCGCGGCTGGCGTTGGCTGTGGATGAGTTGGCTTATGCTCGCTTTCGTCGGCGTTGCGTGGCTGGTCGTCTTTAACTTTACAGACAGACTAAAACCGTCGTTAGCTGATACGTCCCTTAATGGCGCGGTAGAGACATTAGACTCGTGGAAAACGATTGGCGGAATCGGCCGTTTAGGACGACTACTGGAATCAGACCGAAGCACAGGGCGCGTTCGTGTGCTGATTTGGGAAGGCACACTTGACCTCATCGCCCCGCACGCCCCGTTGCAATTCCCTGATGGAACGCAAGACAGCTATAATTTCTTGCGCCCGCTCATCGGCTATGGGCCTGAATCAATGTATGTGGCGTATAACCATTTCTACCCGCCCGGATTGGCGACGGTAGAAGCGCGCAACGCTTCCCCTGACCGCTCCCATAATGAAACTTTCGATGCGCTGGTCATCACCGGTGCTTTCGGCTTTATCATTTGGCAGGCTCTCTATATCGCTGTTTTTTATTATGGATTCAGCTGGCTTGGGGTGATTGGTTCCAGACGGGATGGATTTTTAATGGTCGGCTTTTGGATTGGGGGAGCGGTCATCGCCACAATGTTGATGACATCAATGATGGGAGCAGCGTTCTTCGGCGTTGCCATTCCAGCCGGCAGTATCAGCGGGCTGGTGCTTTATCTTGTTTACTACGCTCTCTTTACGCGCAGCGAGGGGGATGGACGGGATCCGTTTGATGTGAATCGGCTGATTATGATTGGGTTGGTCACGGCCGTTATCGCCCATTATGCTGAGATTCATTTCGGGATCGCCATCGCTGCCACCCGTTTGCACTTTTTCGCCTATGTTGGATTGATGTACGCGTTGGGACATCGTTTAGGACAGCAGGCTGTCGTTGAGGAAGTTGTTGAGACGACTGCCAAACGGCGTGTTCGCCGTATGCAGGGGGATGCAAACGGCCGTTGGGGCGTTATCCTTTTTTACACCTTCATCCTCACCCTCGTCATCGGCATTTTGGGCTTCCAATTCACCACCTATGCCCTTCCTCCAGACAAGGTGATTGAATCAGCGGCTGATTTGACGAGCGGCGAGATATTCCATCAATCCCTGCTCATCAATCCCAGCGATAACTTTTCCAGTTCCCCGTTTGTTTTCCTGATGATGATGTTGGTGTGGGCGTTAGGAAGCATCGTCAGTCTGAGCGAAATGGTGAAAAGGGGCGAATTGCGCTTTGTGATGCCAGAAGGCAGCAGCAAATCAATCGGCAGGCGGCATTTAGCGGGCGGCTTGTTCATGCTCATCGCTGTGATGGGGATCGTATTGCGCTTTTTGCCCAATACGGCCGAGATATTTTCGATGACCCGCTTGTTAGCACGCAGTCTATTGCTCATATGGGGGATGATTTCGATATTAACGGCCGTTCAACTCTATCGTAATGATGAAAATTCCAGCAGAATGGGTGGCATAACCGCCACCATCGGCTTGCTCGCTTCTATCCCCGCGCTTATTGCGGGCGGCGGCCTCACCGCCTTTGTTTTGGGCGTGCTTTCGGCTGCCATCCTCTATCTGCTGTGGGAAAAAGAGTGGAAAGAGAGCTTGCTTCCCGCCGCTGTGATGGGCGGAGCGTCGCTTATGGCGGGATTGGCTTACACCTACACGCACGCCTCTATCCTGCGCGGCACTATTTTGTATCGGCCGCCAGAAGGAGTAACAGAACAGATTGATCTGCGCGTTTTAGAAGCGTTAGCTTCAACCACTCTCCTCACAATGTTCTACGTTTTTGTGATCGCTTTGATCGCCGCCGCCGCCTTTGCCCTTGCCAGCAGAAAGTCCAGCAAAAATATGGGGACAACGGCCGCTTATGCTGCTTTGATTTTTACATTTGTCATCGCCTTTTGGGGCATTTCCAAAACGAACCTGCGCGTTATTCATGCCGATATGGTATACAAACGTGCCAAACCGTTCGATGGACAACGCCAATGGGATGAGGCTATCGCTATTTATACCGAAGCGTTGCGTTTAGCCCCCAATGAAGATTTTTATGAGCTATTTTTGGGACGGGCATTGTTGGAAGCGGCAACGGCCGTTGACGACGGTGACATACGAACCGATTATCTACAACAAGCCGAAGACCGCCTCCTTCGCGCTCAGGCTGTGAACCCGCTTAACACCGATCATACCGCTAACTTGGCGCGTCTAAACACGCGCTGGCTACAACTTTCCACCGATGAAGCGACGCGGGCTGAACGGTTGAAACTGGCAGAAGAGCATTATATAGACGCATTGGAACTCAGTCCGCAAAACTCAGTCATCCGTAATGAGTACGCACGATTAGCGTTTGATATGATTAAAGATTGTGACTTAGCCCTGGACCTGTACAAGGAATCGTTGGAGATAGACCCATATTATGATGCGACCTATCTTGGATATGCGGATACGCTGATCTCTTGCGCGGTGGACATGGATGAGGATGAAAAAACGGCCGCTTATGAAGACGCTGTTGAAGCGTTGAATATCGGCGTGGAGATGCAGCCGAACAATGTACGTGCGTGGCAGCAGATTGGTCAAATTCAACAAGAGTTGAACAATCACGAAGAAGCGATTATCGCCCTAGAAGAAGCGGCCGCTCGTGATGAGAGCGGGCAACTGCAAGCGTGGCAGGTGCAATACCTCATGGCGATTTCCCACCATGAATTAGGAGAGGATGATGCGGCTGTCAGGTCAGCGACTCAAGCATTAGGGATAGCACCCCCAGATGTACAGCCCCAAATCCAACAATTTATAATCGAGTTGGGCGGTGCGGGCGAGATACCCGCTCCCTCATCAACATCATTAGCGGTTGAAGGAGATATTCCAGACGGCCGTCCCCTAGCCGCCACCCCGCTTCAAAATCGCATCAACTATTACAGCGAATACCCGCCGATGGTTATTGATGTCAATAAGCAGTATGAAGCGATCATCAGCACCGAAAACGGAGATATGCGCTTAGCACTATTTCCGCAAGCCGCCCCCTTAACGGTCAATAGTTTCGTCTATCTTGCCGCTCAAGGATATTTTGACGGCACAACTTTCCATCGCGTGCTGGAAGGGTTTATGGCACAGGGAGGCGATCCGTCGGGCACGGGCGGCGGCGGGCCGGGCTATCAATTCGTCAACGAGACAAATTCCGGCATCCGCTTTGATCGGCCGGGTCTGTTAGCGATGGCAAATGCAGGGCCAGATACGAATGGCAGCCAATTCTTCATCACCTTCATCCCCACGCCCCAACTTGACGGCGGCTACACCATCTTCGGCGAACTAATCGAAGGGGAAGATGTATTAAACAACATCACCTTCCGCGATCCTAATCTCTCCCCCGACTATGAAGGGGATGTGATAGAGCGCATCGAAATTGTGGAGAAGTAGAGCGGAGCGGCGGAGTACCCAGCAACCGCACGACTTCGCAGCTTCGCAACCCTGCCATGTCCTTTCCTCTTATCTTCCTCCTTTCCTTAATGATCACTGGATTTGGCACGCCGTTGGTGCGGCGGGCGGCTATCTATCTGGGATTTGTCGATGCGCCGGCCAAACGGAAATTGCATAGTGAGCCGATGCCATTGATGGGCGGCGTGGCGATTTTTGGCGGCGCGTTTTTTGTCGTTTTGCTGCTGTCCCCAACGTTGCCCGAATCGGTGGCGGGGGTGTTGCTGGCGGGAACGGCCGTTGCCCTTACAGGTCTCATTGATGATCGACGCGGGTTACCTGCGTGGGCAAAATTGGCCGCCCAAGCCGCCGCCGCCCTTATTCTTGTCTATTACGATATTCAGGTTCATCTGCCTATTCCAGCACCGATCAATGTTCTCATCACCTTCATTTGGCTGGCTGGCATCAGCAACGCGATCAATTTTTTGGATAATATGGATGGATTGAGTGCGGGGATCAGCGCGGTCGCCTCCGCTTTTATCCTGTTGATGGGGTTGGCGAACGGACAGATATTGGTCTCCGCGTTAGCCGCCGCCATGCTGGGGGCGACGCTCGGCTTTTTGCGTTACAACTTCAAGCCCGCCCAAATTTTTATGGGGGATGTCGGCTCTCTTTTTCTCGGCTTTATTTTGGCGGTATTGGGCTTACAATTAGTGTTTCCGGGAAGGGATAATATGATCACGTGGATGATTCCCGTCCTCGTCTTGGGTGTTCCTGTTTTTGATATGACATTAGTCGTCGTTTCCCGCATCCGTCGCGGAGTCAGCCCTAATACGGCCGGAAAAGATCATACAAGCCATCGTCTGGTAGATCGCGGGTTCAGTCAACGGGAGGCGGTGCTGATCCTCTATTTGGCTGGCGGCGTATTCGGCATGATCGCGTTGTATATGACGCAGGCAAGTTTGATTGAAGGATGGGCGATGGGAGGGGTAACGGCCGTTACCGCTTTTTACTTTATCTGGAAATTAGAGCAAGGGCAATGAGTTTGCAAGGAAGGCCATTTCAGATAAATAATTACCCATTTGTCATTCTCACGAAGGCGGGAGAATGGCAATGTGAAGTTTCGGGTTTTATTTAAGCCTCATTCCAACATGGTTCAAAAGTAACTTCTCAATATTTCGGGGACAAGAAGTTGAACTTTTCAGCATCAGGCGAGTTTTTGCGTCTACATTTTAGAAAAGTTCAACTTCTCCACCATTTATTGAGAAGATACGTTCAAAACGATAAAAATCATCTTTACAGTTGTTGCGGCATTAGGCGACCATAAAGGCCGCCCCTACAGGAGCAAATTGTAGGGGCGTGGCCTTATGCCCACCCATAAAGTGTAAAGAACATTTCGCACAAAATGAACCATGTCGTTCATTGCAACAAAACGGCCGTCTGGTGACATATCGATCCAGCTTAGAAAATCTGGGTAAATATCTATTAACTGATGCAATGACGAGTCATGCGTATTAGTGAGAAATACTCCAGTATGTTGAGTATAATAAGCGTAATAAAGCAGTTCATCTGAATCAGGCAACCATTCTATATAAGCAATA
>WFSA01000237.1 GCA_015486215.1 Anaerolineae bacterium
GCGGGCAATGGGGCGGGGATGGGTGTTTCGATAAGAACGGCCGTTGGCAGCGGTGTGACTGTAATCGGGGCAGAGGCTGACTCACCCTCATCTTCTGCTGGGGCGATAGTTGGCATAGTTGTGGGCGGTGCAATTGTCGGCGGTATATCGGTGGCGAGCAGGGCCGAAACATCAACTGCCGTTTCTCCCATAACCATCTCATCAGCTTGTGGTAATGCTGTGGGAATGGGCAGCACGCGGTCATATAACCCTTCGGCCACCGCACTGACCGCAGGACTGCGCTCGGCGAGAGCGACACGATACCGTCCCGGAACTTGACGGGCGATGGCCGGAATGGCTGCTGCCGTAATCGTCAAGGCGATCAACAAAAGGGAGGCGGCTAAGATATTGTTTCTGGTTTTTTTATTCATCATTTATTATCTTCTTAGTATTCTGGGCAGACTTGACAAATTTTCCTAATGATACTCGTGTAAAATAAAGTGCTGATGAAATTTGTCAAATCTTGTCCACGATTTATTGAGAGGATACATCATTTATTATTAAATTTGGATTAAACTCAAGTGCATTTTCTAGGTCACGACGCGCTTCGGCCTCGTCACCCATTGCCGCGCGGGCTATGCCGCGATAATAGAAAGATTCTTCAAAATAAGGGCGGTCTTTTAAGGTTGTGTCGGCCAAAAGAATAACATCCTCATAACGGCCGTTTTTATAATACGCCTCATATACACCAAATTGATACCAGAGCATTCGCCATGGCAAACCAATCGCCCGCGCTTGATCGTAAGCGAGAGCGGCGTTGTCGTATTGATGCAGTGCATTGTAAATCGTGCCTAAGTTGAACCAATAAAACGCATTGTCGGGCGCGGATTGGGTATCTGTTTGTACGGTTTGTAAGGCA
This sequence comes from Anaerolineae bacterium, assembly GCA_015486215.1. Classification (GTDB taxonomy): domain Bacteria; phylum Chloroflexota; class Anaerolineae; order Promineifilales; family Promineifilaceae; genus S016-13. The sequence continues at coordinate 899 of WFSA01000237.1, forward strand.
CGTGTCCACATCGCCTCATCATCCAAGTCGGTTCCAATGACAGCGACGGCCGTTTCCGCGCGGTTATCGTCATAAACGACAATATAATTGCGGTTAAAATGCGGCCATTGCTGCTCAAGTTCGGCATAAGTGAGCGCACGCCCGTCGTCAGTTGCATTTTCAAACGGCTCTTCGCTAGTGCCGAACCATGAATCGTATACCCAAAACTGCTCTTGCACATCATCATAAGCGACGATGAGCAAATAATGACCGTACCATCCCATCCAGCTAAAATCGCCGGGCGGCTCAATACCGATCTCTAAAATGACGGGGATGTCGGCGGCGATGAGGCGGCGAATTTTGTCCATATCACCATTCACACGGGCGATGGCGTGCAAATCGGTTCTGTCGTTGACAAAGGCAACCATCTCTTTGGGCGTGACATTCCGATCCTCAACATTGGGCTTAAGAACAACGGCCGTTTGCTCTTGTGTCCAATTGGTACCAAAAGAGCTTAACGCCATCGCCAGCGTGGCGGGGCCGCAATTGTTCCATGTCTGGAACTTATGCGGCACAGGATTCGCCAATCTGTGCGCGGGCGGGATGGGGATCGGTGTCGGTGATGGTGACGGTGTGGGGGTGATGGATGATGAGATAACGGCCGTTGCATCTACGCTTACGACCTCTTTCGTTGATACTACAGCCTCCATTGTAACCGTCGGTAACAATAATTGCACATTAGCAGGAACAGCGGCCGTTGGCAGCAAAGCGACACTCTGTACAGGCAGAGCAATATCACGCAACGGCTGCGGCAATCGATAAGCGTAACGCGGCGGGATCGCTTTCAGGATGACAGGCGTTGCCATCATCACTCCGCCAACAACGATGAGTATAATAATGGATAGGGTGACTTTTTTCTCGTTCACAAAGATACAATTTTAACAATCAACCAACAACAGTCAATAAACCAGAAAACTATCATAATTTGGATAAACCAGAAAAGAATGATCCGCAGATTTCGCCAATTGACGCGGATAAAAATAGTTAATCTGCGGTAACTACTCAGCCCTTGTCCAAATTAACCACAAAGACACGAAGAATATAAAGTTTTTTAAGATTTTCTTTGTGATCTTTGCTTCTTTGTGGTGAAATAATTGTATCCTCTCAGTATTCTAGGGAGACTTGACAAATTTTCCTAATGATACTCGTGTAAAATAAAGTGCTGATGAAATTTGTCAAGTCTTGTCTACAATTTATTGAGAAGATACAAATAATTGATAGCATGATCGTTTTCGTGATCGATTTTTTGTATCTTTGATCACGAAAACGAAAACGATCACGAATTAAGGCGAGTATGCAATCGCCCTTATTATAAATCTGCATTCTATCCTCATTTGTGTTTTAATACTCCATAAGAAAATTTTTCTATTCTAAATCATAGTTGAGTAGTATCCATTATGTTAATACGTCGTTCAATAGCTATACTCTTTTCGCTTATATTTTTTCCACTTATCGTATCCACTTCAGCACATTCGCCGACGGATGATCATTTTGTCTATCTGCCTATCATCAGTAAACCTGTCAAACCAATGGTCGAATTTCGCGGCCTATGGGTGACTCGGTACGATTGGACAGTGTACAATCAACCTGCCCAATCCTCTAAAATTGATGAAATTGTGCAAAATGCGTCCGATGCGGGCTTCAATGCCATCTTTTTTCAAGTGCGCGGCACGGCCGATGCCTATTATGCCTCTTCGATTGAGCCATGGGCGCAGCGCGTCAGCGGCGGCAGTTTGGGGCAGGCTCCAAATCCTTACTGGGATCCGTTGGCTTATTTTATAGAGAAAGCGCACGCGGCGGGGATGGAATTGCACGCTTATATGAACATCTATCCTGTCTGGGGATGCTCTGATCTACCCGATCCTAATGCGCGTCCGCTCCATTTTTACTATCTATTAAAAAATGCACATGGCACGACAAACGGCGACTTGAACGGCTCCGTTTGGGGCAGTAGCGGGGCGTACTGCTCTGGGTATTTACGCGCCACTCCCGCTTCTGGATTTGCGGATGATCATTATTTGTCTATCGTTGCTGACATTGTCAAGCGGTATGATGTGGATGGGATTCATCTTGATTATATTCGGTATCCAGCCAAAGGGTCATCATGCGATCCTATCAGCGAAGCGATATATGGAGCTGCCTGTTTTGCCGATAGCGGCTATACCGACTGGCAGCGGGCGCAAATCAATGGCACGGTGTATAAATTCTATCAGCAATTAACGGCGACTGATCCTGATTTGATGTTGTCAGCGGCCGTTTGGTTCAATTATGTTGATGGATACCATAAGTATTATCAAAATCCGCGTGAATGGTTAAACGATAATGATAACTTGGGCGATGGAACGGGGTATATTGATACCGTATTGCAGATGATCTACCCCTCTAGCAGCTTTAGCTTGGCGTATTGGGAAGCTGAGGTGGCGGATATGCAGAAGTATAGGAACGGCCGGTTTACCTTTCCCGGCATTGGCAGTGAATACAATTGCACAGATTGCGGCTCGGATGCACATTGGCAAAGGATTCTCGCCCGTATAGAGCGATCACGCGAACTGGGGACAGGCGGCCACAGCATTTTTTCCTATAACGGGCTGCTGATCAATGGCTTCTTCGACGATCTTGCCGCTGGCCCCTACGCCGTCCCCGCCACCGTCCCCGAAATGACATGGCATTAGCAAAAGGGATACGGATTGCACAGATAAATAGATAAAGGTTTTATGGCAACTCCCGTGATTATGCATTTTCACGGGGAAACTTGAAGAACCGAAATGAAAATCAGCGTAATCAGTGCCCAATTCTGGAGGTTGCAATCGCTCTAGTCCA
>WFSA01000238.1 GCA_015486215.1 Anaerolineae bacterium
CTAAGTTCTTAGATGATATACGCCGCCTGTATCGGGAATCGGAATTCCCGATACCTATTTATGGGAGTTGCGGGAATTCCGATTCCCGCAACAAATAACATATAAGGACTTCCGCCAGTGTGTACTAGTATTGCTTGGTCTATCTTCTTCGGGATTTTCTGTAGTGCAATTTTGTAAAATTGCATGGTCAATTTTGTAAAATTGACCTACGATAGGTGCTGGAGAACTTCCGCCAGTGTGTACTAGGGGCATAATCACGGGAATTTCCGTAGAGTCTTTATCTTTTTATCTGTGAAATCATGCCACAGATTGTTAAGGAATGAGGATTAAATAAAACTCGAAACTTCCATCTGTCATTCCTCCATCTTCATGAGGGCAGGCTCTGCGAAGACAGGAATCCACAGTCTGGGAAATCATGGATTCCCGCCTAAAAGAGTTTACCCTCACGAAGGTGGGGATGGGGGCCGGAATGAAAATCAAAATTTCGGATGATTTAAATTTAGAAATGGCCTTACGTAAATCCGCGTTCCTAAGGGAAAACTCGTAAATAACTGTGGCCAAGGTGACAGGCACTTGGCAAGTGCCTGTCACCTGAAAGTCCAAAGTTAAAAACGAACCTTCCCTAAGTTTATGAATATGGCTCAATGATTGATATTAACAACAGTATCCATATCCCCCTATCTGAATGTGAATTTGCATTTTCTACCAGTCGCGGGCCGGGCGGGCAGCACGCCAATCGGAATGAGACGCGGGTGATGCTGCGGTTTGATATTGCCCATTCACCATCGTTGACGGCGGAAGCGCGGGAACGCCTGCTCTCTGCATTGCATTCTCGTTTGACGAAGGAGGGGGTGCTGCTGATTAATGTGCAAAAGTCACGCAGTCAGATAAAGAATAGGGAAACGGCCGTCACCCTCCTGCAAACCATCCTCACCGACGCGCTCAAGCCGCGTAAAAAACGAAAGAAGCGCAAAGCGAGCCGCGCGTCTAAAGAGAGGCGACTGGCTAAAAAGAAGAAACAGAGCCAATTAAAAGAGAGTCGGCAAAAGAAATGGTGAGATGGCCTGTGTGGGACGCAAAAAACCATGAAAATCTGCGTCCTATCCCTCCCCGCGATACTAATCGATCACCCATTCTCCCTCATGCAGACAGCCTAAATGGTGGATGGATGTATGGGGGGGAACGGCCGTTTCGGCCCTATCCAAAATACGCAAAAATTCATCAGAGTCGGGGGTTTGCACCAATGCGGAGATGATCTTTTTAGCTGCAATGCGTAAGAAATACCGTTTTGTATGTTTGCGAAACAGAATCAGCCCGTGCGGGTTTCCATAATAAGAGAGCATCTCCCTCAAATGTAAACGCATGGCAGAGGCGATGTCGCTGAACTGTAGATCGCCCCGACTTTGCCGCCCAAAAATCCACGGATTGCCAATCGCCGCCCGCCCGACCATCACCCCGTCACAGCCCGTATGGGCGATCATGCGATTCACATCGGCTGGCGTGCGTACATCGCCGTTGCCGATGACGGGAATAGTGACCGCTTGCTTTAGCTCGGCGATTGCATCCCAATCTGCGTCGGCATCATACTTTTGCTTTTTGGTGCGGGCGTGCATGGCGACTAATGATGCGCCATTATCTTCTAAAATGCGGCCGATTTCCACAAAATTACGCTGTTCATCACTCCATCCCAGCCGAATTTTTCCTGTGATTGGTACAGAAATATGTCTGGACAGCAGGCTGAATGTTTCGGCGATGAGAGCGGGTTGACGCAGCATTCCTGCGCCCGCACCTCGTCGGCTCACCTTTCGTGTGGAGCAGCCCATGTTGATATCAATGATGTCGGGGCCGAGTTCTTCGATGCGTTGGGCGGCACGGAGGAGTGTTTGCGCGTTGTTGCCAAAAATCTGAAAAACAATCGGTGACTCGCCCTCTTTTATGTTTAATTTATTCCACATCGGATTGCGCCGGCCAAGCAGCGCATCGGCTGGCACAAATTCGGTGTAATTCATCGCTGATCCATATGCACGGCATAGGGCACGGTATGGCACGTCTGAAAATCCAGCCATCGGTGCGAGGATGATTTTGCCGTGGATGGGAATGTCGCGGACGTGAAAGGCGGCATTAGCTGTTTCCTGTTTCATTTTGGTAGAAAAGTGACAGTCACGGGGGCGTATAATTTGGGGTAAACGCAGTCCGTTCGCCCAGTGACAGTCACTATAGTTCAACTGCTAGTTGGCTGCTTGTTTTGATGAGTGCGTCCAGTTTGGCAAGCCCTGCGCCGCTGGCTAACAGCTCTTTTGCGGTGGCAACGGCCGTTTTCCACTCAATCCCATCCGTCACCAACGCCGCTGCCGCGTTCAAGGCGACCACATCACTGCGCGGGCTCTCTTCGCCTGCCAAAATTGCACGGGTGATGGATGCGTTTTCGGCCGGATCACCGCCGCGTAACTGTTCTAATGAGGCGGGGCGCAGATCGAAGTCGGCGGCGTTGAGGGTGAAGGTGTGTACACGGCCGTTTTTCAATGCACTCACCCGATTCACGCCCGTCGTCGTCAACTCGTCCAATCCGCCATCCCCATGCACGATAAAAGCGGCCTCACTGCCCAATCCAGCCAGCACATGCGCCATCGTCTCGGTCAACGCAGGGTCAAATACGCCGATCAATTGATGGGTTGCCCCTGCTGGATTGGTCAACGGCCCCAAAACATTAAAAATTGTCCGCATTCCCAACTCACGACGCGGAACAATCGCGTGCCGCATCGCAGGATGGAATTTAGGCGCGAATAAAAAGCCGATGCCGATTGTTTCGATACACGCGCCCACCTGTGTCGGAGTCAAATCAAGATTCACTCCCAGCGATTCCAATACATCGGCACTGCCGCTGCGCGATGACGCGGCACGATTCCCATGTTTGGCAACTTTTTGCCCAGCAGCGGCGATGACGAAAGCGGCCGTTGTCGAGATATTGAAGGTATGCGCCCCATCGCCGCCCGTTCCCGCCGTGTCCAACAGCGTCCCCGTCGTTCCCAATTTGATCTGATTGGAGTGCGCCCGCATCGCCCGCGCACTGCCCGTAATCTCAGAAATAGATTCCCCTTTCATTCGCAAAGCGATGAGATAACCGCCGATTTGGGCAGGTGTCGCCTTGCCGTCCATGATAATGTTCATCGCCGCCTCCGCTTGGTCGATGCTTAAATCCTCACCCGCTGCCGCTTGTTTGATATACTCTTTTAACATCTATCTGCACCTCTTACGATTATTTTCTGTAGGGGCGATCCGCTGGGTCGCCCAATACTTTGTAAAGATCGTGATTGTAACCGATTGCCCCCCCAATTTCCAACCTCCATCTCCCATCTCCGTTTTCCTATTATCTGTGTTTATCTGTGCAATCAGTGTCCAATGTTGGAGGTTGCAATCGCCCTGTCCGATTTCCTCTAAAGTTAGCGTTCATTTTGTTTTTGTAGATAATTAACTGCTTTCAGAAAGTAGCATTATGGGACAAATTTGTAGCGTTGTCTGGCAGTTAGGAATGAGGATTAGGTAAAGCCTGAAACTTCAAATTGTCATTCCTTAGGAGAAATAATGGAAGCGTTAAAACAGCGTATTTTAGACGAAGGACAAAATCTTGGGCGTGGTATTTTGAAAATTGATAGTTTTCTAAATCACCAGTTAGACCCCAAATTGATGGAAGGGATCGGTGAGGAGATTGCCGCCCGTTTTGCCGGCACGAATCCGACCCGCATTTTAACGGCTGAAGTCAGCGGCATCGTTCCTGCGGTGATGGCTGGTCGAGCGATGGGTAATCTGCCTGTCGTTTATGCCCGCAAACATAAGCCGATCACGATGATGGAGCCAGTGTATACCGACTCTGCTCCCAGCCATACAAAAGGGGGCGAAGTGCGGCTGATGGTGTCGCCCGAGTTTCTGCATGAGGGTGATCGTATTCTTATTGTGGATGATTTTCTTGCCAGTGGCAAGACGATTGGTGCGCTTTGCCGTATCGTGCAAAATGCGGATGCGGTATTGGTCGGCATCGCGGCTGTGGTGGAAAAAGATTTTGAAAACGGCCGTAACGCCCTCGCTGTATGGAATGTTCCCATTGAATCTATGGCGATTATTACTGATATGAGCGATGGCAATATTACTGTTACTTGATGAGATCGGGGATTGGTTGGATGGTTGATGATAGAAGGATAACGGCCGTTGTCAACGCGGTTAAACAGTCAAAAAAATATAGCGACACGAGCGAAGAGACGATTCGCGAGTTAGCGATAGCGGCGGTGCGCCATCATAAAAAACCAAAAGCGGCGGTCAAAGCGGTGCGAAGGCAGTTGCATGGCATCATGGCTCCGTATTTGGGCGATCCTGATTATGATGAGGCGTTGACGAGGCTGACGGCCGTTTTCGCCGCCAACGATCAAGAGCAAATCAAAGCGGCCTGTGCCGACATCCTAGACACCCATCTTTCCACCCGTGAACGCCAACCGTTGCTGCCCGCCTTTTATGATGAGATTTTCGCTGTCACGGGCAAGCCAAAGCGGCTGCTAGACATCGCTTGCGGCTTGAACCCGCTCGCCTTTCCGTGGATGGGGCTGGACACGGACACGGAGCTATACGCTTACGATATTCACGAACCGCGTATCGACTTTCTTAATGGGTATTTTGAATTGCAGGGGTTACGGCCGTTGGCAAAGGTGCAAGACATCGCTTACCGTTTTCCAGAGGAAGAGGCGGATGTGGCTCTGTTTTTGAAGGAAATGCCCCGCTTTTCGCGCCATTATGGAGAGTTGGGACGGCCGTTGTTGGAAGCGTTGCGCGTGCGATGGTTGGTCATCTCGTTTCCTGCAGTCAGCGCAAGGGGCGGGCGGCGGCTAGACGGCCGTTATCGGGAGTTCATGCACCAGCTCATTGAAGGGCATAAATGGCCGATAACAGAGATGCTTTTTGGGGATGAGTTACTTTTCTGTGTCCAGAAAGTGTGAAAGGGATGGGATGCAGAACAGGGCATAGAAGATACGACAAAACCACTATAAGGTGACAGAAATGACTCGATTATTTAGTTATAAAGGTGCTTAAATTGAGTCAATTCCTTATTCGATTTGGTTCACGCTGTCAAAAGTCCAAAAGAGTAGTAGAGTCAGCGTTATCGCGCTGATCATCAGCCCTAATTTGTAGCTGAATGGGGCGAAGGTGAATGTGATTTCGTGCTTCCCTGCTGGAAGATAGACGGCGCGAAACAGCACGTCGCCATCTACAATCTCAGTCAAACGGCCGTCTACCTCCACCTTCCATCCCTCATAATTCGCATCCGTCAATAATAAATAGCCCGCACGGCTGTTTTCCACCTTCACAACAACCCGTTCAGGCGCGTAAGCCGTTATTTCAACAGCCGCCGCATTACTTTCAGCAGCAGGGGGCGTTGACGGCTCTCCCTCGCCGATAAAAATGGCCGTCTCTCGCGGATCAAAATCGACAGAATGCATGGCGGCAACGGCCGTTTCCACATCCGTCACCCACTCCCACGCATACACCATAAACGCACGCGGCAGCAGATCCTGATTCTCATAAATTTTTATATCACCAGAGTGAATCAGCCGATAATTGCCGAGCAAGAGCGGCTGGAAGGAGTCATCACGGCCGTCTACCAACGTGATCCCCTCAATTTGCGACGGCTTATCAGCCGTGATGCGAACCTCTTGTACCGATACGGGATGTGGAAAAGAGGCCGTGTACAGCCCATCGCCGCTTTTTTCGGGGATGATGGCGATCTGTTCCCCATTGTGCGCGAGCAACTTTATAAGAGAGGGCGGGGAGGGGGTGATGAGCCGCAGGGCGGTCGCTTCGTAGATGGGGGCTGCGGCGGCAATGGCCGTTTCTCCTGCCGCTAAGGTGACGGGATGCTGTAAATCGAAAAACACGCCGTCATCCCATCGGTCGCCCGTTTTGTCGGTGATGATATGGGCAACGTTGAAGAGATCGAGCCATTTTGCATCAGGCACGGCGGGCAGATTTTCGCGTAAACGGCCGTCAGTTGCCGCCGTTCCTGCTGGCAGAATCAACCCCATCAACGCGCTGTAACGGCGCAAGGGCAATAGGCCGCCATCAAACCCATCAATAGATGGCAAGCCGTATACCATTGGCAGATTGGGGGCGATAATTTCCTTCTGTTTGACCGCAATCGTATAATCGTACAGTGCTTCGGGTGATAGTTGATCGGCGTAAATCGTGTTCGTTTCCGCTTGATCGCCTGTGTCGAAGAAAATGTTGGAGAGGGAGAGCAAACGGCCGTTTGCCAGCTCGTTCTCATCCTGAACCGCCATCAGCCGCGCGGCGGGCGGGCGCAGGTCGCTGTACGCTTCGGGCGCGGTCAGAGTGTTGTAGGGATGGGTGCGCGTGCCTAAAAATAGGACGATGAGGGCGGCGGCGGGAAGAAGGGGGGTGAACGGCCGTTCGATCTTGTTTTTTCGTGTAGCGGAGATGGTGATTAAGAGCAGTTCAACGCCCCATAACGCCATCGTTCCCACTCCCGCCGCCTCTAGCGGGGCTTCGGGCGGCACAGGGAGAAAGGGTAATTTGGGCACGATCCAGCCCCATAGAATAATGGATAATGAATACATAATAATGAATAATGAAGGCTTGCGAGCATTCCATTCATTATTCATTATTACTTCCCAGCCTCGCCCAGCCAATAGGGTGATGCCGAGCGCGTATAGAACGAGCCAGCGAGCGGGGACGCGGAAGAGGTTGAAGCCGGGCAGGCGGGCGAGCAGCCAATTGGCGGGATTATACGCGCCGAAGGCGAGAAAGAGGCCGAGCAGGACGAGAATCAGGGCCGGGCGCACGCCGACGGGCGCGTGTTTCCATCCCCACGCGCCGATGAGGGCGAAGGCGAGGATGATGAGCGGGAAAAAGGCGGTATATTCGCTGAACAGCCCTTGTTTCCATGCGGGCAGCAGGGCGCGGGTGAGGGCGGTCGGCGGCAGAGAGAAGGATAAGACTTCGTTGAGCGTGAGGCCGCCTTGTCGGCTGGAATGCTGGATGAGTTCTAGGGTGGGCAGGAGTTGAACGGCCGTCAACAACAAGGCGAGTCCGCCTCCGAAAATGAGAGGCAGAAGGCGGCGAAACAGAGTCTCCTTTTTGTGGGAGCGATGGGGAGCGAACGCCGCCCATATCCCCATTGCCGCGCCGCTGATGAAAGCGGTTTGTGTATGTCCTGCCAATAGTTGCAAGCTAAAAATAGCGGCGATGGCGACGCTTTTTTTGCGCCATGACCAGTCGCTACTGACAGCGGCGATACCCCACGGCAGCCACGCCAACCCTTGCAACTGGTTGACATGCTCAATTTGGGCGGTCAAATAAGGGCTGAGGGCGAAGAAAACGGCCGTCAACAACGCCCCCTGCCGCCCTGTCCCCATCCCCCGCCGCGCCGCCGCATATGCGCCGCCAGCGGCGATGAGCAGATGGAGCAAAATCGTCCCTTTGACGGCGACAGGCGTGGTGAAGGCGAGCCAAAATGGCCAATTGAGCGGGTAAAAGAATCCCATCTGGCTATTAGCGAGCAACGGTGCGCCCATAAAAATATCAGGATTCCAAAGGGGAACACGGCCGTTTGCCAATGCCGCTGCCGCCGTCGACCAATACGGGTAAAAGTACAAAAATGTATCCCCTCGTGCCAAAATGAGGTTGCTGAACGCCATCTTATTAAAAAACAAGAGGATCAGGAGGGGAAGCAGTAGCAAAGAAGATCGGGAACGCATGATAATTGGCAAGGAACAATGAACAATTGACTATTAATACAGGTATCTTCTGTATCTTCTCAATATTTCGGGGAGACTTGACAAATTTTCCTAATGATACTCGTGTAAAATAAAGTGCTGATGAAATTTGTCAAGTCTTGTCCACGATTTATTGAGAAGATACATACTATCTTCTCAATATTTCGGGGTGAGTACAACAAATTAAGGAAGGAACAAATTACGTCGGTCGGGTAAATCTGTTGGGTGTGTTTCATTTCAGTAGAAGTGACAGTCACGGGGCACAAAGTTTGGGGTAAACCAAGTCCGTTCGCCCCGTGACAATCACTTTGGCTCAACTCATTTGAAACACACCCAAATCTGTTCTTTTTCCAATCCGTTGTACTCATGCCCTCAACTTTTTGAGAAGATGCTAATACAGTTGCAAAAAGTGAACGGCCGTTTCTATCCCTAGATAAAAATTGTCCACATAAAACCGCTCATTGGGGGAGTGAATGTGGTCAGTTGGCAGGCCGAATCCCATCAGCACCGATTCCATCCCCATTTCGGATTGGAATTGGCCGACGACGGGGATGGAGCCGCCCATGCGGACGAGAATCGGTTCGTTGCCGAATGTTTTGACATAGGCGGCTGACGCGGCTTGCATCGCTGGTACTGTCCAATCGGTGATGCTGGCGGCGGCACCATGTTCGGCACGGACATTGACGGTGACTGTTGGCGGGGTGATGGATTGCACGAAGTCGATAAACTTTTTGTTGATCTCTTCTGGGCTTTGATCGGGGACGAGACGCATGGAAATTTTGGCGTGAACGGTCGAGGGCAGCACTGTTTTGGCTCCTTCGCCGGTGTAGCCGCCGATGATGCCGTGTACATCTAGGGTGGGGCGTGCGCCTATCCGTTCGGCGGGGGTGAAGGCGGGTTCGCCCCATAATTGAGGTGCGCCGGTGTCGTCGAGGACGGCGGCTTCGTCAAACGGCCGTTTGCCCAGCATCACCCGTTCATCCTCAGACAGATTGCGCACATTGTCGTAGAAGCCGGGAATTTGCACGACTCCGTCCATATCCTTCAATTGGGCGATGATATGGCTGAGGACGTTGAGCGGGTTGTCAATTGCGCCGCCATAGCCGCCAGAATGGAGATCGCGGGCAGGGCCGGTCACGTCGATCAGCATGTAGCTCATGCCGCGTAAGCCGTAGACGATGGCGGGCTGGGTCGGGGTCAGCATCGCTGTGTCGGAGACGAGGACGACATCCGCTTTGATTTGCTCGCTCGCGTTGGATTTGATGAAAGCGGCCAAACTGCCGCCGCCGACCTCTTCTTCTCCTTCGACGATGAATTTGATGTTGAGGGGTAAACGGCCGTCTGTTTTCATATATGCCTCAACCGCTTTGACATGAATGAATACCTGCCCTTTATCGTCGGATGATCCGCGTGCGTATAGATAGCCGTCGTCGCGGGTGGTCGGCTCAAAGGGGGGGCTTTCCCATAGATCGAGCGGCTCTGGCGGCTGTACGTCATAATGGCCGTAGATGAGTACGGTCGGTTTGTCGTCGCCCGAGTGCAGCCAATCGGCGTAGACGAGCGGATTGCCGCCGTCTGTTTCGATGAGACGGCCGTTTTCCATTCCGGCCGTCGCTAAAGCGGCCAGCATCCATTCAGCCGCCGCCCGTACATCACCTTTATGGTCGGGTTGTGCGCTGATGCTGGGAATACGTAAAAGCTCTTTTAATTCTTCTAAATGTGCGTCACGATGGGCGCGGACATATTCGAGTGGTGTTGTCATGTTATTTTCTCCATTTTCGTTATAATTGGACAGTACTTTATTAGTGATATTCTTGTACCATGTACAAGAAATTGTCTGCAGATTTCACAGATTAGCGTAGATTGAATGTTTTTATCTGCGTCAATCCGCGAAATCTGGGGATCATGCTTTTCTGGTTTATCCAGATTAGGCTTATTTTGTCTCTATGTACTGTACTGTAAAGCAAAATTTTGTAACTACTCAGGTGACAGTCACTTTTCCCAGAGGCGCTGGTCACAACTTATTGCGTTTTAAGTGACTGTCACCTTTGGGGCTGAGTAGTCACAAAATTTTTAACTATGCCCACAATTGATAAGTGATACGTAACAATTGGTAGTTGATTATTGATAATCTTGTATCTTCTCAATAAATCATGGACAAGACTTGATAAATTTCATCAGCACTTTATTTTACACGAGTATCATTAGGAAAATTTGTCAAGTCTCCCCAGAATACTGAGAAGATACATAATCTTCATTATCTATTATCTATTATCCGTTGTCCATTAATTCATATGACAATAGAAAACATTTCCCCAGTTGCGCTCCTTGAGAGCGTTTTATTTGTTGCCAGCGGCCCAGTGCCGCTTTCCCGTTTGGCGAAGACGTTGGAGATTCGGGTAACGGCCGTCAGATCTTTATTACGCGAGTTAGAGGCATCGTATAAAGCGGGTGGATTGCGGCTGCAATGGAGCGATAATGCGGTGCAGTTGACGACCGTTCCCGCCGCTGGTCTCGTCATTGAGCGATTTCTGGGGTTGGAGGTGACCAGCCGGTTGAGCCAAGCGGCGTTGGAGACATTATCTATTGTGGCGTATATGCAACCCGTCACCCGCCCGCGTATTGATCAGGTGCGCGGCGTAAACTCAGATGGTGCGTTGCGGACATTGTTGAGTAAGGGGGTGATTGAGGAGATTGGGCGGATGGATACACCCGGACGACCAATTTTATATGGCACGACACCGCAATTTTTGCAGCACTTTGGGCTGAATAGGGTAGAGGAACTCCCTGATTTGGAGAGTGACTCAGATTCGGTATAGAGGGTAGAGATAGAGATTATAAAACGTAAATTATGCCCTTCTAACTCTCGTATATGAAGAGCATTTGAACTGAGTGCATCTTCTATAATGATGAATGGCAAACGAGGGTAATCTTGACGTAATTTCGCTAAAAATCGTTTGGCCGCATTGCGCTCGCAGTCATTCTTCTTAACCCCATCCTGTTTGACTATCGGTTCAGGGGCAACTGGAATCACTTCGCGTCGTTCTGGATGTACAATCGCCCCGCCCAATAGTTGATGTGCATATATCGTCTTCCCCTGTGCTTGTAATGTTTCTCTAAACAGTTGGTACAATGCACTTTTTCTGACTTGAAGTATCCAGTACCATCTAACGATAATAGGTAGTATTGACCCATATACCGCATCTTTTCTAGCTCTTTCCCCCGCTGCAACTGTTGAACAATGCGTTTGAATAACGGTCTTATTTTTGCAGGGTTGACATTATTCAGTATTGTTCTCATCTGTGTGTCACTGGGTATCTGTTTGATACCATATACGCGCTTTAAGTTTTTCGGTGTCTGTCTTCCCTTGTCAAATGCTAATAATGAGGGGACTTTTAATGAAAATAGGGCGAATCCGCTCATCAGCGTATCTTCTCAGTATTCTGGGGAGACTTGACAAATTTTCCTAATGATACTCGTGTAAAATAAAGTGCTGATGAAATTTGTCAAGTCTTGTCCACGATTTATTGAGAAGATACTGTTCCACGACTCAAAACCTTCAGTGTTATGCCTTTCCCAATGGAGAAACCTTATGAACAGGTTGCTTGTTAAGAGCAAAAGTCCAATTATTTATCAATTCATCCTGATACACTTTCATCCACGCCTCAACAAAGCGGCGTTATCGTCGCGGCAATTTTCTAACAAGCAACTGTACTGGATTTATGCCGAAAACAGCTGCATTACCTTGATAATACGCATGTATATGCGGTACATGATGCCGTTCACCCGTTTCTGTAAAAATACGGATGATAATCCCATAGGATCTGGATATTTCTGGCATTCCTACACACTCAACTCCTCAAACCGTTTCCACACATCCACCGCCAACTCGCGGCTGCGAGCCGTGATAGCCGCTTCATCCAGCGTCAACAAGTTGCGCTCGTGCATCAACAATTTACCGCCAGCGATAGTCGTCGTCACCATGCCGCTTTCAAAGCCAAAGATGATATGCCATGGCAGATTACCCGCTGTCATCGGTGTGACAGCGTGATAATCAACAAAAATGATATCGGCCGCTGCTCCCACGACTAATTTACCGATAGGCAGATCAGGCCAGAACATGCCTGCTAATTTTGCATTGTTATAGATCGCCATTTGAGCAATGTCATACCCATTCGCGCGGCGCGGATCGCCGTGGAACTGCTTGTGCATCAAATACGTAGCTTTCCACTCAGCCCACATATTATTTCCCATGCCATCATTGCCCAAACAGACAGGAATCCCCATCCGCATCATCCCTTCAATATCAGACGCGCCGACAGCGTTGTTCATGTTGCTGCGCGGTTGATGGGTGACAAATGTGCCTGTGTCACGCAAAATCTCTTTTTCCCGTGCATCCACATAAATCGCATGGGCAACGATGCTTTTTGGCCCCAAAATGCCCGCGTCAGCTAACCGATCAATCGTCCGTTTGCCATATTTATGCAGGGAATCGTACTCGTCCACATTATGCTCAGCGACGTGGATATGGAAGCCTGTATCTAAATCCTTAGCTGCGTCCACGCAAGCGGCCAGCGTCTCATCGCTCAGCGAGAGTGAGGCGTGCATTCCAAACGTGCCAGCCAACATATTGTTGCCCCGATCTTGCAGGGAGTAGAGGTAGCGGACGCTCTCTTCAATGCCCGCTTGTGTCCCTTCGGCCCCATTACGGTCACTGACTTCGTAGCAGAGAGCGGCGCGAACGCCCGCCATCTCTACCGCATCGGCAATTTGATCGAGCGATACGTTGATCGCATTCGGGCTGGCGTGATGATCAATCACAGTTGTCGAGCCGTGTTTGATCGCGTCTACAAGACTGACGAGTGCGCTGTATTTTACGTCTACGTCAAGCAGAGCGCGATCCAGCCGCCACCAGAGCCGTTCCAGAATGTCGGGGAAATCTTTGAGCGCGGGGCCGGGAATTGCCATTCCACGTGCAAACGCGCCATAAAAGTGGGTGTGGGCGACGATGTTGCCGGGCATGACCAATTGTCCGCCGGCATCAAGTTGTTTTGTGTGTGGGTATTTGGCAATGAGGGCGGCACTGCTACCTATATCGGCTATACGGCCGTCTTGCAACAACAACCCGCCGCCATCAATCATTTCATTCGGGTCGTTCCATGTAATTAAACGCCCATTTACAATTAACAGTTCATCTCTATTAGACATTATTTACCTCTTCTAACATAAAATTAACGCTTGTTGCTTAATGTATCTTGACAGTCCAAAAGCATTAGCTAAACTACTTGGCAAGAATAGCACATATCACAGTCTTTACTAATCAAATTCTGGATAGTAGCGTAGATTGAATTCAAGTTTAGAGGTAAGGGGTGTTTATACATCCGTTGTATCTTCTCAGTATTCTGGGGAGACTTGACAAATTTTCCTAATGGTACTCATGTAAAATAAAGTGCTGATGAAATTTGTCAAGTCTTGTTGTTGAGAAGAAATTTGAAAAACGCTCATGTTTACTCAAGTTAAGGAATGACTGTAGAATAGTTTTAAGGGAATGTTCGTTTTTAACGTTGGATTTTTAGGTGACAGTCACTTGCCAAGTGACTGTCACCTTGACCTAGTTATTATGAACCTTCCCTAAGCATTAAGGAGAATATAATGGCTGAACCAATTCATGTAACCGATGCTTCTTTTGAAGCTGAGATATTAAACTCTGACCTGCCCGCACTTGTGGATTTTTGGGCAGAATGGTGTGGCCCCTGCCACATGATCGCTCCCCACATCGTCGATATTGCCAATGAATATGAAGGCAAAGTAAAAGTTGCCAAAATTGATGTAGACAGCAACCCCGCCGTTCCCGGCCGTTATGGCATCGTTGGCATCCCCACCGTCATGCTCTTCAAAAATGGCGAAGTTGTAGAACGTATCACTGGTGCATTACCAAAACAACGTATTTTGGCACAAATCACCCCCCATTTTTAAGATAGATTAACGACAAAAATAAAAAGCCCGACTTTTGAAAAAAGTCGGGCTTTTTTGATCATTCCGCTTTATCTTCTGGGGATTTCTCGGGCGGGGTGAAATGGTCAGCGATATTACCTAACTCTTCCCCTAACCAGCGCAAGCCGCCAGCGATACCAGCCATTGTTTTCTGCCCGACCTCTGTGGTATTGACACGATCTTTTGCGTCAGTCGCACTTGTCGTCACTCGTTCCGTTGCGGGGCTGTTCTTTACCTCATGGATAATTTTATCCACTTCGTCAGCAAAAGAGCGCAATCCAGCACGCACCTCGCCTTCTACCTTTTGCCGCTCCTCGCTGCTCCAAGCAGATTCCAACGTGCTTGCGAATTGACGGCCTAATCGTTGTAACTCTTCGGCCACATTGATCGTTGTCGATTCTGTTTTAGCCGCTGGTTCATCCTCTTCCATTGGAATTTCGATTTTCAATCGCTCTTCAGCTTTTAATTCATTGATTTCATCACTCATTTTATCATCTCCATTTTGCAGGTCTGCGACGTGCAAGCCGCAGATAAACGAATTTTATGCCTCTTTTTCCAATACGCATGACTGCTAATTTAGTTGCTGACAGGCCTGACAGATATTACCTTGTCTGTCGGCTCTTTTCCAGATTTCCTATAAATTCAATCCCTTGTCTGCAATAATCGCCAGCGCACGCTCTTTGAACGCATCAACGGACATTGCTCCCATATTTTTGTTTTCACGGGTGCGAACAGCGATCTCATTGTTTTCTTTTTCGCGGTCGCCGACGACGAGCATGTACGGCGTTTTCTGTAACTGAGCGTTGCGGATTTTTTTGTTCATCCGTTCACTGCTGCTGTCCACATCAACCCGCAGCCCTGCCTCGCGTAACTGTTCGGCGATTTTGTCTGCATAGGGGGTGTGACGGTCGGCAATGGGGATCATTTCGACTTGCACGGGGGACAGCCAGAGTGGGAATGCGCCGGCGTAATGCTCAATCAATACGCCCATAAACCGTTCCATCGATCCCAGCAAAGCGCGATGAATCATGTACGGCCGATGCGGCTCCCCATCTTGCCCGATATAGGTCATGTCAAATCGTTCAGGCAGATTGAAGTCGAATTGGATGGTGCTTAATTGCCATTCACGCCCTAATGCGTCAATCATTTTGAGGTCAATTTTTGGCCCGTAAAATGCCGCCCCGCCTTCATCAATATCATACTCTAAATTGGCACGTTCCAACGCGTCGCGCAACGCTTCTGTCGGCTCGTGCCAACGCTCTTTGTCTCCGGCCGATTTTTTCTCATCGCGGGTGGAGAGATAGGCGTGGAATTTGTTCATGCCAAAACTGCGTAAAATATGCAGACAGAAATTGAGCGCACGGTCAATCTCTTCGGGCATTTGGTCTTTGCGGCAGAAGAGATGGGCATCATCTTGGGTGAAGCCGCGTACACGCATCAAGCCGTGCAGCACGCCGCTGCGCTCGTACCGGTACACTGTTCCCCATTCCGCCATGCGTAAGGGGAGATCTCGGTAGCTGTGCATTTTGTTTTTGTAGATCATGATATGGAAGGGGCAGTTCATCGGTTTGAGGTAATATTCATCCTCATCGATCTTGATGGCCGAGTACATATCATCTTTGTACCATGTGAGATGTCCGCTTGTTTCCCAAAGGGTGCTGCGCCCGATATGGGGCGAGTAAACCAGATCATATCCGTGTGTGATATGTTCGTTTTTACAGAACTCTTCGGCTAGATGGCGTATTAGTCCGCCTTTGGGATGCCAGAGGGTGAGGCCGCTGCCTACTTCTGGTGACGAACTGAACAGGTCCAGCTCTTTACCGACGCGGCGATGGTCTCGTTTTTTGGCTTCTTCTAGTCGCTCCAGATAGGCGGCGAGTTCTTCTTTGTTTTCCCATGCGGTGCCATAGATGCGTTGTAATTGCGGACGGTTTTCGTCGCCGCGCCAATATGCGCCGCTGGTACGCAATAGTTTGACGGCGTTGGCGCGTACTTGTTTGGTAAAGCCGACATGCGGGCCGCGACAAAGATCGACGAATTCGTGCTGGGTGTAGATGCTGACTTCGGTGACTGCTTCGGCCGTTGGTTCACCATTTTCGTCTAATCGGCCAGCGGCAAGATCAGCGATGAGTTCTAGTTTGTATGGTTCGTCAGCAAAAAATTGCTCGGCTTCGGCGATGCTCATGCTGGATTGGATGAATTTGGCGTTCTTTTTGAGTAATTTTTTCATCCGTGCTTCGATTTTCTCTAAATCTTCGTCGGAAAAGGTGATTGGTTTGCCATTTTCGTTTTTGCCTAAATCAAAATCGTAATAGTAGCCGTCGGCGATGGGGGGCCCGATGGCGAGTTTTGCTTCGGGGAAGAATTCCAGCACGGCTTCAGCCATCACATGGGTGGCTGAGTGGCGGATGCGGTATAGTTTTGATTCTGTGTAAGGTATTTTTTTTTCAGACATATTTCCTCTATAATGGGACGCGGATTTTTAGGATTCTTAGGAATGACAACTTTGGTAGTTAAATAAATCCTCGTTCCTTAGGATGAATGCGGATCGTTTCTGTTTTATCTGTCTATTCTAAAAATTTGCGTTATCTGTGTCCTATTTTCTCTATCTCTATTCAATATAATAAAAAAAGCCATCATCCCGTATTGGGACGATGGCTTCGTGGTTCCACCCAATTTTGATGACAGATTGTCATCCTTATTAACGGCCGTTAACGGGACCATCCGAATTTTCTTACTATAAAAAGGGGGTTCTCCCTCTTTTATTTCCGAAAATCACTCACGGGGGGTTTTTGCAGTTTGCGTATTGGTGATAGTTTTCAGCCATGACCATCACTCTCTGATTCAAGCAAAACAGCTACTCGTCCCGTTCAACGTATTGTTTATATTGCTGATAGTATGAACGAAATTGGGGAAATTGTCAAACGGAGCGGGCGGGTGAGATGGGACACGGATTTCACAGGTTACACGGATAAAAATCAATGGAATCAGCGCAATCCGTGTCCCATTTCAGCAGTTACGGGGTGATGATTTGGAAAGGGATGGGGGCGAAGACGAGGGCGAATAGAAGTAAGGTACCGATAGCGATCCAGAGGCGGGGATGGTCTAGCGGGGTGACCATATCGAGCGGCTCGGCGTGCTGACGACCGAGAAAAAAGAGCATCATAATCCATAATGTCCATGTGTACGTTTGTGTCAGTAATATGATGGCGGCTAGGGAGATGATAACAGGCCAGAAGAAAGAGCGTGCCTTTTTGCCAAACAACACAAATGCAACGTGACCACCATCTAGCTGCCCTAAAGGGAGCAGATTCAGTCCAGTGACCAGCAAGCCGACCCATCCCGCCCATGCGATCTGGTTTAAGGAAACGTCCATCCCGTTGGCGGGCAAAATTTGCCCATGAACGAGATATTTCATCAGGAGATAGATAATAGAATTGCCTTCGGCCAGATAGGTGGAGCTGGGTAGCGGCAGAACGGGGGAGGTGGCAAGTCCGTAATATAAAATGGGGATAGCGAAAACCATACCCGCTAACGGCCCAGCAGTTCCCACATCTAACATCACGCGTCTATTTTTGAAGGGGGCTTTTATTTTTATAAATGCGCCCATCGTGCCGAGAAGGGAGTATGGGGTTGGCAGAGGGATAAAATAGGGGAGGGTGACGGGGACTTTGTGGTAACGGGCGGCGAAGTAGTGACCGAGTTCGTGTGCGCCTAAAATGGTGAGTAAGCTGAGGCTGTACGGCCATCCTTGCAATAACCATGTGAAAGAGAGGCTGTATTCGGCATTGCTTTCGGCGTAAAGTGCGCCGATGTAGAGGGTGGAGAAGATGGTGATGATGAAGAGCAGCAGGTTGACGAGATAGTTGGAGGGGGCGGATTCGTAGATGACGGGTTCGGCGATGATGGCGGTCAATGTGCCGTACCCTTTTTTGATATGCGGGGTGTAGCCGAGCGGGTTAAAACGGCCGTTTACCTCATCAAATATATCCCCATCTCCTGCAGGGCGACCCTGAAACTGAACAAATCCCGGCTCAGGCTTATTCATCGCCGTTGTGCTGACGATGAAAATGCCGTCTAGCACATTACGTAGCACCTCTACATCAGCAAAGGGGATGACAGGGGCAGATTGTTCCTTGATGGGGGTCTCGTCACCCATCGTAGACCGTCTCACCCTCTTCGTCATCATCGCCCCAGCTTATGATCCAGATCGCTGTGCCAGCTACTAAAATGGTGATGATGATGAGCCAAATCCATTGACTTGTCTGCAAGCCGACATTGCGTGCTTCGTAGGCCAGCAAAAGTACCATGCCTAGCGCGAGGACAAACCACGCGCTCAGGTTGGGATGCTGGAAAACGGCCGTTTTTAGTTTATTCATAAAGTCCTTTCAAGAGGTGACTGGCACTTTCCAAGTGCCTGTCACTTTGACCATAGTTACTTACGAGTCTTCCCTTAGCTGCGATTGAGCCGATCCTCGCGTAGCACTTTAAGCAAAAATTCCGTATCTTCAGGCTGCGATTCAGTCAGTGCAATCTGCCACGCATGGGGAAGCTGCTCCATCGGCACATCCAGATAGCCGCGTTCTATAAAAAGGTCACGAATATCGTCGGGTGTATCTTCAGTCAAGAAAACATTGAGCGTTTCGCAGATATGGGCATCGGCTGATTTTTCGATATCCTCAATAACGGCCGTCATCGTACTATGCACAGCCTCTGGCGGATAGACAAAAATCTCGTCGATCAATCCCACCTGCATATCCACACTCCAGCCAATAACCGTCGTCACCTCCGTGCCGATGCGGCCAATGAAGTAACTGCGCTCGCTGAGAGCCATCAGCAAATCGGTGCGCGTCATTTTGAGCTTGCCGTCCGTCGCTTTTTGGATGAGCAATAAGACGGAGGGGATGTCGGCTGGGCGTGCGCGACGCACCTCCATCCCTTCCGGCCGCTCCATTGGCGGGATGGGATCGGGGCGTTTTAATTCGACTTTTACTGAGCCGATGGGGGCTGATGAGGCCGCTTTTGTCACCATTTTTGGTTTGATTGGCGCGATTTCGGAAGGGTCGGGCAAGGTGACGGGATCGAGCGTGTCAACAGATGGCAGACGATCCCATGCTAGCTCAACTTGGGAGAGTGTATTGTCAAAAAAGCTATTTGTATCAATGACCACATCAGCCATTGCCACCTTGTCTGCTTGTGATGACTGTGCTTTGATGCGAACGGCCGCGTCAGGAGTGGACATGCCGCGACAGACGCGCAGACGCTCTAGCTGCTTCTGTTTGGAGCAGCGTGTGACCCATATTTGTTGGCATATATCGGCCAATGGCCCTTCCAACAGTTTGATCGCTTCAATAAAGATGATGTCTCGTTTGCTTTTTTTGATTTTGGCATGAACATTGGCACGCACGGAGGGATGGATGAGCCGCTCTAATTGGTTCATCGCCCCTTCTTTGCCAAAGACGATTCCACCCAGCGCGGCACGGTCGATACGGCCGTCTTCCCGTCGCACATCCGCCCCAAACGCATTCTCAATCGCCTGTTGCAGATCGGTATTATTGTTCAACAATTCGTGTACGATGGCATCAGCATCAATGACATCTGCGCCAAAATCATTCACCAACCGCATCACGGCCGACTTCCCAGTAGCGATATTTCCTGTCAATCCAATAATCAATTTTGAAACTTGCTCACTCATCTGAAAAATTCTCCCACTGTTTCATCATCTCTTCTAATTCACCGTCAACCTCAGCGTATTTTACGCTTAGGGATTGTATCTTGTCAAAAGTTTGGGATTGGGTCGCCCGCTCAATCTCTTTCGTGATGGCAGCTAATCGGCTCTCGGCTTCGGCGATTGCCATTTCGATTTGATGAAGGGCTTCGGCGCGTTTGCGTTGTTTATTTTTGCTCAATTGCTTCTTTGGTGGGGTGACGGGGGTGGGGGGAATGGCCGTTTTTTGCTTTTCTCCCTTCCCCTTCGCCTGTTCCCGCTCTCGTTGGGTCAAAAACTCTTGGTAATTGAGGGGGAATGTGTGCAAACGGCCGTCCCGCAAATTCCAAATCTGCGTAGCCAGCCGATCTACTAAATACCGATCATGGGATACAAGCAAAATTGTGCCGTCATACTGCTCCAGCGTCGCTTGCAACGCCTCTTGCGAAGGGATGTCGAGATGGTTCGTCGGCTCATCTAACAGCAGAAGATTTGCTTTTTGCAGTGTCAAAAACGCTAAGGCCAATCGTCCCCGTTCGCCGCCGCTGAGAGATTTTACCCGTTTATGCACATCATCACCACGAAAGAGGAAGCGTCCCAAATAATTTCGCGCTTCGCTGATGAGCATATTGCTATTGGCTAACATTTCATCCAAGACGCTGTTTTCATCATTAAGATCATCGCGTGCTTGTGAAAAATAGCCGATTTGCAACGATGCGCCGTGCCGCAGTTCCCCTTCAAGCGGATCGATTTGCTTCAAAATTGTGCGTAATAATGTCGTTTTACCCACGCCGTTTGCCCCAATCAAGGCCGCACAGCCGCCCAATGTCAAGTTAATATCATCGGCGGTGAAGAGCGGGGCATTGGGGTAGCCGATGGTGAGCTTTTTACTGCGTAATACCTGACGGCCGCTACGATGGGACGCTTTTAATTGTAATCTAAGCGTGGTCGGCGGCGTTGGCGAAGGGAGGGCATTGATCCGTTTTTGCAGATCGCCTGTGCGGTCAGCGGGGCTTTTCATGCCGCTCAACAGCGACTTTGCTTGCAGCCATCCTTTGCTTTTGATAAGGTGAATCGCGTTCAGACCGCCAGCATGAATCGCTTCAACTTCGCGGCTGAGACGGCTCAATTTACCTTGTGCCATCTGCGTGCGCTGTCCAGCCATATTGCGGCGAATGTAATCCATCTCTTTATCCAGCCGCTCGCGCAGATCTTTGTATTCGATGAGCTTTCGTTCCCATCGCTCCTCCCGTTGATGGACATACGCGCTGTAATTGCCGCGATATTGCTCCATCCCTGTTTGGCTCATCTCCCAGATATTGTTGACTACTTTATCTAAAAAATAGCGGTCATGGCTGACGATGAGGACGGCTCCGTCCCATGTTTTTAATGTCCCTTCTAACCATTCGACAGCTTCCATATCCAGATGGTTTGTCGGTTCATCCATGATGAGTAGATTGGGGCGTTCGAGCAGTAACTTAGCCAGCAGCAAGCGTGTTTTCTGTCCACCGCTGAGATGATTGATGTCCATTTCCCATTCATCTTCGGCAAAGCCTAATCCGTCTAGCGTGCGGCGGATGTGAACGTCGTAATCGTAGCCGCCCGCCTGCTCAAAGCGTTGTTGTAATTTGCTGTACGCTTCAAGGTCGGCATTGGCCGCCGTGTGGTCTGCCATTGCCGCTTCCATCTGCGCTAAGCGTTTTCCGTCGGCGATGACGGCGGCAAAGATGGTGAGCATTTCTTGATAGACGGTGTGGATACGGCCGTTATCCTTTTGTGCCGCCTCTGCAAATGCGCGGGAAGATTCTTGTGTTAGATACCCAATTCGTGCCCCTTTTGCTAGATGGATAGTGCCGGACGACGGGCTGTTTTTGCCTGCCAATATCTGCAACAGGGTTGTTTTACCGATGCCGTTTGGCCCCACAAGGCCGACTTTGCCATCGTTTTGTAAGTTGACGGTTATACCGCTGAAAATATCGGCCGCGCCAAAGGATTGGGCGACATGGTTTGCGCTTAGTATTGCCATAGTAACAACGGATTGACAATGTAAGCGGCCACGTTCCTTGTTCCACTCAACGCAGATGGGAGTGGGGAGCGTGACCGCTTACTTGGGGAATGTTTGTTTTTAATTTGGTAAGATCGGTTTAATTTTTCTCTGGGTCAATGATATACAATGTCAAGGAATTGAACCAACTTCCAGAAGATTTGCGTCGTCCCATCTTGCATACTTGTTTACGCAGGGGCTGCAATGGCGTGTTGGGGGTTGCGGCGGACAAAATCTTCGACCCAGAGCATGTTGCTGTTGGCATGTTTGATCGTCTGCAAGAGGGTGTTCATTGTGTCTACTTCTTCGACCTGTTCGGTGACAAACCATTGTAGGAATTGGTTGCTGGTGTGATCGTTTGTAGTAACGGCCGTTGTCACCGAATTGTTGATCTCGTCCGTCGCCGTCATCTCTTGATCCAGTGCAAATTGCACCGCTTCTGACGCTCTGTTGAATGTGTTTTTGCATGTTGGTAGCGTGGGGATGATCGGTTTTGCGCCCGCTTCTAACATAAAGTGGATGAATTTCATCGCGTGTTCCCGTTCCTCTTCCGATTGCATATAAAAGCCGGCCAATTCGGGCAATGCTTCTTCGTCAAAATAGATAGCGATGGCGATATATTATGCTGATGCTGAAAACTCGCTGATGAGTTGGGCGTTCATTAAATCTACAACTGCTTGTTTGATAATCATATGGTTATTCTCCGTAAGTAGGGGTTAAATAGGTAGTACATCACGATCAGTTGTAACATAAACAAAAGGATTAGACATGGTTTGACGGAGAAAATTATTTTTGTAGTCACAAAAGCAGGCATGGGAATGGAACGCGGATAACGCGGATTTAACGGATGAACGTGGGTTTTTTATCCGTTAGATCGGCCTAATTCTGTAAATCTGTGTCTCACCCTGTTGCTCTCTTAAAAAATCCGCAGATTACGCCGATTAGCGCAGATTATACGACCGTTTTCATCCGTTCATTTCGATAATCCGTTGTTGTCACAACAAACACAGGGCAAACGGCCGTTTACCCCAGCACTCTCCTCGCACGAAAAATCCGCTGTACTCAAAGCAAAACGACCGTCTAAGACGGCCGTTTGTACAAACATATCTAGTTCTAGTGAATTTTATTACTGCCCGATTTAACAGCACTTTGAAGCGGTATTCGTGCTGTTTTTGGGCATAATTTACCTGATTTTAATCAGGAATTCGTTTGTTTGTGCTAAAAATGACAAGGCTTATATACATTTCTGGAGTTTTTGAGCGAAATTCACTATAACAAACTATCAGTAGCCATAAAAACCCTAGAACTAGATAGTTGAAACTATTTCTACGGCGTTAACGTAATTTCATCGCATGCTATACCATCCGCATGAATAACACTGACCAACCAATGATTTTCGCCATTTTCGGATAATGGTGTCAGTCTTTGCAGATCAATATATTTACCATCTGAATCAGTCAATACTCCTCTATCTTCTATCAACTTCTTATGTCCAGATGATCTGGATGTGAAAATAACTGTTATTTCCTGATTGGGTTGCAGTCCCTGCACTATAATTTCCACAAGAATTGATGATAATGGATTTAAATCTAACGACACCCCTTCAGGCAACGAAGTACAAGTAAATGGTGTAGGCGATGCAAGCGCAATGATTTCATCAGAAATTATTTTTGTAACGAGTATGGTTAATTCAGATTGATCTGTGTCTACTTGGGCAGGCATGGATGAATCTGTAACTATATTTTGACAGCCAACTCCAATGCACAAGATGCATATAAGAACAAGATGTATTCGATACTTCTTATTTACTAGCATAGCTGTTAACCACAAAGCACATATTAAGAGTTTGTAAAATATTTCAAAACATTAAATAATCAGGTAATGCCAAACTGAAATATTTTCAAATGATCTAAATTTAGAACTACTTACCAGTAAAGTTATGTGAAAACTTCACACAACTTTACTGTGCTACTATCCATTCCTACAAAGTATTATTAGCCATCTGCATTTGGTCGGAGTTGCCCCTTATATATCGAACTATATCGAGCCTCTGAGTCCGATCCAGCCTGCCAGCCACCCACATCGTATTGATCCATCTTTGGCCACGATGTACTTGTATAAGTATAATAGTACGATGTGTTACCTGACCACATAGGAGCCGTAAAGGAATCAGTGTACAGGTAAGTGCTTGAACCTTCTTCACACACAAGACACCACTGGCATCCCCATGCCACATCAACATCATTAGCTTGCCAAGATTGATTACTTCTTGTCCACCATACTCGTAATTGATAAGGTTTCCTAAATAGGTAATAGGAACTGTCAGAACGGCGATATTTATTTTGCCAGTGAGCGGCGTGGGCAGTGATCCAACCCTCACTCGTGGATATGGTATCTATATCGTAAATGTACTTGAGACCACCATTCACGCAACTTGTCCGCGTTGAGTCGCATTCAGATAAAGTTTCATTATCATTTATGGGCTGTTCACGAATAATGGTAATGTGCAAATGTTTTACACCAGTTAGTTCATCAACAGATTCGCTTCTTATTTCTTGTACTATGGGCCAGTCTGGTGTATCTTGCAAAGGTTGAGCCGTTACAGTACGGTTAATTTCAGGGGTGGGAAGAACGGGATTATCAGGGGAGGGGGTTGCCTCCGCATTTGCAATTGTAGAGAAAATTAATGCAACTAACAATGTGAACATAAGAACTGTGATTCGTTTTATCATGGTTTAACTCCTTTTACAACATTCTGATCATTACATAAATCAAGAATATTGCATCATATAAATCTAACTGTTAAGTGTGTCAACACACTCATAACAATAACAGTTCCCTTTGACAGGCACAATGTACAAGTGTGCAAATCACATTGCGTCTTTACGCAATTCACACTGCGTTATTATGCAATTACACCTGCACTATCGCGCAATTTGGGTTTGCTTTTCAAACAATCCTAACCGTTCAGCCTTTAATGCCGCCCCCACCCGTGACTCAACGCCTAATTTGTCATAAATAGCATTTAATCGAGAACTGACTGTACGATCACACATTCCCAATTCTTGAGCGATACTCTTATTTGTTTTTTCTTGCATGACCAATTGCATAACGGCCGTTTCCCGCTCTGTTAAAACAGCATGATTTCCATTAACACCAATTCTCGGGCGAAAAGCAGTTTTGAACAGAGACTTGCTAAACCATGTATACCCTCTAACAATAGCGTGGAGAGCTTCTACCAATAATTCTGGAGATGATGATTCAGGAAGGCAACCGTTTATATAGTTTTTCTGGATAAGCGTATGGCAATAATGGCCGTTTGAATTTGACAAGGCGAAGATATCTACAGGGGGGAGGTGGTGAAATATAGGGCTGATATTTACTTGCCAATCATCTATAAATATCAGCAACACATGAGGGTGATAAGACAAACATAGCCGCGGAAGCTGGCTAAACTCAGACGTTGTTTCCAAAGTAATAGCATCATTGGTTGCTAATAAATTAGAACAAACTCCTTGATTTTTTAACGGACAACTCCCTGCCAACAAAACGCGAATTTCCACGGATACCCTCCTTTACAGCTACTGTAAAATGCCAACAACTTTACAATTGAACGCGCATTATATACCCCCCCCCCTCTATTTGGTCAAGGATCGTAGGGTAATCGTCAGGAACTTATATCCTTACTCTTGTATTTTGCTGCCAGCAAAATCTGCACCAAAATTCCCCATCCCCCATCCCCCATTCCTGTGCTACAATCCCCACGCGGGGCATTACAACAATTAACCAAGCTAGGACAGAAACAACCGTCTGGTTGTCTGCCCCCCTCTATCTCTAGCTCTACCCTCTAGCTACCTACCTATGGAACACGAAGAATTCGTCCACCTCCACAACCACACGACCGTTTACCCCCAACTCCTCATTCACAAAAACAAGCGCAGGACAAACGGCCGTTTTCCCCCAATCCCTCATCCACAAAAACAAGCACGGGGCAAACGGCCGTTTCCCCATCAAAAAATCCGCAGATTACGCCGATTAGCGCAGATTACCTTATAAAAAATCTGCGTCAATCTGCGTCATCTGCGGATCAATTATTTGCAAACGGCCGTTTGCCCCCAATTCCTCATTCATAAAATCCGCAGATTACGCCGATTAGCGCAGATTATACGGCCGTTTCCCATTCGTTCCTTCTTTAATCTGTTGTCATCATAACAAGCGCGGGGGGAACGGTCGTTTTCCACCAAATCGCCGCTCATTTGATCACATAAATGCACAAAATGTATGCCATTTGTTCGCTGCCCGTTTCTGCTATACTATGGATAGTGACGATATTGAATATGGACAAACATTATCATTATTAGTACCTTATCAGTGATATTCTTGTACCATGTATAAGAAATTGTCCGCAGATTTCGCAGATTAGCGGCGCAGATTGACTGTTTTTATTTGCGTCAACCTGCAAAATCTGCGGAGCATTCTTTTCTGGTTTATCCAGATTAGGGGAAATAAAATGGATATAACAACCAACCAAGCTGTACAAAACCTTATACTCGTTTATCTTGAAGATCACCCAAGTTTCTTGGAAACCGTCAAACAAAAATTTGCCTCTGTTTTTGATACCGCTCAAATGCCAATGGTTGATGAGAATACCGAGCATAGAATTGGTGTCGCTTTAGCTGAACATGAAGCAGGGCTGGGGACAGTGGTCACTTCTCCAACAGAATTGATAAATTTTCTAGATTCGCTGAAGGAGGAGCATGGCCTACAAACTAGCGTTCCAGCCTAGCTTTCAGAAAACGTACATCAAGCTCATCAAGAAGAACCCTGCTTTAGACGATCGAATACGAAAATCACTTCTGCTGTTACAAGAAGACCCTCGTTACCCATCATTAAAATCACACAAAGTTGAAACCAGACGTTACGGTGTTCGCTGGAGCAGTAGCGTGACAGGCGATATACGCATTATTTGGGACTTTGACGAACATCAAAACCTGAGCATCCTTATTTTGGATGTTGGTGGACACGCTGGCAAGCGCAAGGTGTATAAATAGGGTTTTTCGTAACTTCTCAATATTTCGGGGTGGCTACAACGGATGAAAGAAATAAACGGATGGTGCAGTCGAGAAAATATCCGTTCATTTTCATAATTCGCTGTAGTCATACTAAAAACAAAATAATTTCCACGCTTTTTTGAGAAGATACGTTTTTCCTTCGTTCCCCCCCCCCCGTCCCTTATCCACAAAAGCAAATACGGGATAAACGGCCGTTTCCCCCTAATCCCTCATTCACAAAAACAAACACGGCCAAACGGCCGTTTCCCATCATCAAAAAATCCGCAGATTACGCCGATTCGCGCAGATTACCTTATAGAAATC
>WFSA01000239.1 GCA_015486215.1 Anaerolineae bacterium
CAAGGTGACAGGCACTTGCCAAGTGCCTGTCACCATTTTTGGAGACTTGACAAATTTTCCTAATGATACTCGTGTAAAATAAAGTGCTGATGAAATTTGTCAAGTCTTGTCTACGATTTTTTGAGAAGATACAAAGATATGATAAAAAGATCAAAATCAGCGTGATCAATGTCTAATTTCAAAACAAGATCAACTCAATTTCCCGCAAATATGCTACTTGCAAACTCCCTACCCGCGCAGCCTTTCCACAAGCTCATCCACCGCCACAACCTCTTGTTGTCCGCCATTCATGGGGCGGAGGGTGACGGTGTTGTTTTCCACTTCGGAGTCGCCGATGATGAGGACGTACTCGACATTGTGTTTGTTCGCTTCGCGCATTTGGCTTTTCATGCTGCGCCGTTTGCGGGCGAAGGCGAGACGTGTGTCTATACCAGCGGCGCGAAGGGTGTAGGTGAGGGCAACGGCCGTTTGCTTCGATTCGCCGCCAAAATGTGCCACTAAAACGGAGAGAGAGGGTGGAGCGGGCGGCTCAATCCCTTGCTCTTTGATGCCCAAAATAATGCGCTCGATGCCGCTGCCAAAGCCAACGCCGGGGACAGAGCGGCCGCCAATCGCTTCGGCCAAGCCATCATAACGACCGCCGCCACAAACGGCCGCTTGCGCCCCAATTCCTTCCGCCCACACCTCGAACACCGTCTTGGTATAATAATCAATCCCCCGTACCAGACGGAAATTGATAGTGTACGGCTGCTCCAGCGTGTCCAAAAGAGTGCGTAAATCGACAAAATGGTCGCGGCAATCCTCACATAAATGGTCAATGATGTGGGGAGCGTCTGCCAAAAGCGCGTCCATCCCCTTCTCTTTGCTGTCCAAAATACGCAGGGGATTTTTTTGCAGCCGCTCAATATCAATCGGGGCTAATTCATCTTCGCGCCCAGCCAAATAGCTTTTGAGCGCGTCCATATAGACGGGTTTGCAGACGGGGCAGCCAGTGGAATTGATTTGGAAGTTCAACCCTTTGTATCCTAATTTGCGATACAAATTCATCGCCGCCATCATCACTTCTACATCAGCGGCGGGATCGGTTTCGCCCATAATTTCGCAATCAAATTGGCTGTGTTGACGGTAGCGGCCAGCTTGCGGCCGTTCGCGCCGAAAGATAGGGCCTATGCTGAACAGCTTGACTGGCTGCGCCCAACTTCCCATCCCGTTTTGGATATACGCCCGCACGAGGCCAGCCGTAAACTCAGGGCGAAGGGTGATATGTTTGCCGTCTGGCTCTTCGATGGTGTACATCTCTTTTTGCACAAACACATCGGAAGCGGTTCCCATCCCGCGTGCAAAAAGGTCGGTATATTCGATAATGGGGACATCAATACGGGCAAATCCGTACTGCTCGGCTAACGCGGTCGCCTCTTTTGTGACCCAAGACCAGTAACGGCCGTCGTCTGGTAAAACATCCTGCATCCCTGTCGGGCGTTGTATTTTCGTCAAAATTTTTCTCCTTACTGCATCTCTGTCTGTTGCGGGGGTAATTATAGCCGTATCTGGCGGAGTTGCGAAGTGAGGTGAGGGGGCGGATAGAGCGATTGCAACCTCGCCTTAATTCGTGATCGTGATCGTGATCGTGATCGTGATCGTGATCGTGATCGTTTCCGTGATCAAAAATCGATCACGACAATCGTAACGCATAAATCCCCCTCAATTCGCATATTATGTCAATTATAGGGTCGCTAAAAACAGTATAAATTTGCGATTTGGAGATTGCAATCGCCCTAAGGAACGAGAATTTAATAACTTGCAGGACTTCAAATTATCATCCCCCCATCTTTATAAGGGCAGGCTCTGCGAAGGCAGGAATCCACAGTCTGGGAAATCATGGATTCCCGCCTAAAAGAGTTTACTCTCACGAAGGTGAGGGCGGGAATGACAACTTTGGTAGTTAAATGAATCCTCGTTCCTTACTTTGACGAATCCGTTCATTTGTTCTATGATTATACCCTCTATACGAAATCAAAAACAGCACCCGAAAAGAGGAGAATTTAATGGACAAGAACACACAATCACAACTTATTGATAAACAGGATTTACCGCCCACCTCCCCGCCTACGCTGTCGCCGCAAGCGTCGCTGCAAGCTGCATTAGGGCTGTTTCAAACGCATATGCGGGATGAAGGGTTCTCGATCAATACGGTAAAAGCGTTTGCTAGTGATATTCGTCTGTTGGGTAAATTTTTGGGCATTGGGCAGCCTGTGGGCAAAATCGGCACAAAAAATCTGAACGATTTTATGAAATGGATCGAAAACGGCCGTGATGCCAATATCTCATGCAGTCCCAAAACATATGCACGGCGCGTCACCACGCTTAAAGTATTTTTCAGTTGGCTGCAAAAGACGGGCGTGCTGACCGATAACCCATCTGACGCGGTCATCCAACACAGCGTGCGGACACCGCTCCCCTCCCTGCCGAGTGATGAGGATATTGAGAAGGCGTTGGCGGCGACAACGGCCGTTTATCAAGGCAGCAAAAACGAAAAATCGGACGCACGTCCGCATATGCTACTGACTTTATTGTTGCAAACAGGCATCAAGAAGAGCGAAGCGATGGCGATCATCCCCAACCATATTGATGATAGCGACGCGAGCGAACCGCTTCTTTTTATTCGATACGCCAATCCGCGTTTGCGCTACAAAGAGCGCAAACTGTATTTAGAGCCAGGATGGATACCGCTTTTTGAAACCTATCTGCAACAATATAAGCCGACAGACACCTTATTCACCTGCACCGCCCGCAATTTGGAATATGTGCTGAGTGATATTTGTGAGCAGGCTGGATTGACGAAGGGATCGCTCTCGTTTGAGAATCTGCGCTGGATTTCAGCTTTACGCGATTGGAATGCGGAGGTTGAGCCAGACGAAATTCGCCAAAAATTGGGGCTTTCTAAGATAACGTGGCGAGAAACTAAATCTAAATTAAAACAGTTGGCGACTGGCTGATGGCTGTTTAGGGAAAACTCGTAAATAACTGTGGCCAAGGTGACTGGCACTTGCCGAGTGCTTATCACCTGAAAGTCCAAAGTTAAAAACGAACCTTCCCTTAGTACCCTATCAGTGATATTCCTGTACCATGTGCAAGAAATTGTCCGCATATTTCGCAAATTAGCGCAGATTAAATGTTTTTATCTGCGTCATTCTGCGAAATCTGTGGATCATTCTTTTCTGTTTTATCCAGATTAGGAATAAAGATTAAACGTAACTACTCAGGCCTAAACGCGGGCATCTTTGCTAGAAACCGCTATTTTCACTCATATATGGGTGTGATTTTGACAAAGAAAGGTCATTTTAATTACACCCTTTGCACAAAATGTAATATCAACCCCCATATACGGTAGTTTTCCGATCATTCGACTCCATATATTAGGCCTGAGTAGTTACATTATCTTTACAAATATAACGCGGATTAGGCGTATCTTCTCAGTATTCTGGGGAGACTTGACAAATTTTCCTAATGGTACTCGTGTAAAATAAAGTGCTGATGAAATTTATCAACTCTTGTCCACGATTTATTGAGAAGATACGATTAGGCAGGTAAACGCGGATCAAAGAAAGAAAATCCACGTTTATCCGCCCAATCCGCGTGCGAAGCATCTGCGTTCTATTTTTATACGCCCATACTTTACATTGGTCGGTATCGTGAAATTTCAGGCGGTACGGCCACACCGGCCATTTTTAATTGTTGCAGACGGTACAAATACGCCGCTCCGCGCATGATCTGCTCCGCCACATCGGCCGCGTGCCGTTGATCGTATGGTTCCAGCCGGCTGCCGCGCACCCAATCATTGAACGCTCCCATCGCTGGGCCGCACCAGATTTGATAATCAATTTGACGGCCGTTTTCCCCCACATTCGACCATCTTGACGACAATCCCAAATACCAACGGAAAATCAACGCCATCTTGCGCTTGCCATTCCCTTTTGCCCGTGCCAACTGCTCAGGGTCACGCTCGTTAAAGAAGGTGATGCACCCTTGCCAAACTTCATCCAGCGGCGCACGGAAAATCTGCTTTTCCAACTTCGCCCGTTCGGCGGTTGGAATAGCATCAATACTGTCATACTGCTCATACAAATCATACAGCTTTTGCGCCCGCATCGGGAACATCGTGCCGCGCTTCAACACTTGCAGTTTCACGCCCATCTCGAACATATCGGCCGCAGGAGCCATAATCACATCAGCCATCTCTGCTTGTGCCAACAGTTTGCGCGTATGTTCCGACGCGCCCGCCTCAACGCAAGATTGGTTGACTGAGCCAGTGACAACGTAAGCTGCTCCCATCATAAAGGCGGCCAATGCTGATTCTGGCGTGCTGATGCCGCCGCCCGCCCCGACGCGAATCGGTTGGGCGTATCCATACTCCGCCTGAATCTCATCACGCAGGGCAATAATGGAGGGTAGCAGATTGACGAGCGGTCTGTTGTCGGTATGCCCGCCTGAATCCGCTTCGACAGTGATGTCGTCAGCCATCGGTATGGCGGCGGCTAAGGTCGCTTGTTGCGAGGTGATGGAGCCGTCGCTCACCAACGCTTGCACTATCTTGGCAGGAGCGGGCTTCATAAATTTAACCGCTACTTCGCGCCGTGATAATTTGGCGATAACTTTATTGCCGATGACCGTCCCGCCCGCTCCGTTTTGGCTCAATCCAGAGACACGATAGCGGACGATATGTTTAGTCAGCCCTAAAAAGGCGGATGCTTCGACGGTATGTACCCCCTGTTGGAGATACATATTGACTGCGCTGCGCTCCAAATTTTCTTCGCTGGGGCTGTGGATGAGATTGAAGGCGTAACGGCCGTTTGGTAAGGCCGCTTGTATCCGTTTGATCGCCGCCTCAACGCGAGCGGGAACTAATCCCGCTGCGCCAAAGGAGCAGAGCATCCCCGCTTGCCCAAAGGCAATGACTAACTCTTCGGAGGCGATGCCATTTGCCATCGCCCCGCCTGTATACGCCATGTTTACGCCGTGAAAGCGCAAAAAGGCGGGGTCGCCAAGTTGTTGCGGGCTGATGGGGGGAAGGGTGGTCACTGTTTGTACGCCGACGGGTGTGCCGTTGCTGATGCCGATACGGCCGTTTTCATCCCGAACAATAGTGCAAGCCGCCTCCAAATTGAGCAACGCTCGCTTAATACCATCATTATCATATGCTGCTCTGTTATCCTTTATGCGGGGCTGTTTTTGGGGCGGGGGGGTGAAGGTTAAACTATTCATCTATTGTCCATTTTTTGCAATTCAGCTAGAGACAAAGTGACAGTCACGGGGCGTATAGTTTCGGGTAAACTAAATCCGTTCGCCCGGTGACAATCACTTCTACTATTTCTTTGCGATCCGTTCTTCGATTTCAGATTGAAAACGGCCGTTTCCAATCATCTTCAGCAATGTCTCCAGATCAGGCAAAACCTCATCCGACGTATGCTTAATCGCCCAATGGTGCGCGTGCGGCGTGACAGCGATGATATACACCCCCGCCTGATTTGCCTCCCACATCTCCATCGCCGTTCCCATGCTCATGCGAGGTATGTAGGCGAACAGCAAATCGACCGTACCAGCCATATGTACCAAATCGTGGAACGTCTCTTTCGCCTTTGCATCATCATAAGCAACGCTGTCGGGGTGCATTGTCCATGGATCAAGCACCTCTGCGCTCGGCATATGTTCTTTTACAGCAGCAGTAATGCGGGTACGATAGGATTGATCGCCAATTTGGTTATCCAATCGCACGCCCTGCATCACTCCAGAAATAAAAATTTTCATAATAGGGGATAGAGTGGTTCACTTTCAAAGAAGTGATCTGCTCTACATTCTCTGTAACGGCCGTTATGTATTGTAAAAATCAAACATCAAAAATGGGGCGGATACCTTGATAAACGCGCGAGCCGCCCAATGTTTTTACAATCATGCTGGGGTCGCGCCCCAATTTTTCGCTGATTTCAATAGCTGACATCGGCTGATTAGCGTTACTCAATAAGATGCAGAACGCTGCATCCACCAGTGAGGCATTTTCTGCAAAATCATCAGGCAAATGGCTAAAAAAAGATTGCATGGCGTATTGAAACCCGTTCACTTTGCGAGCTTCGCCAGTCTGCATATCGATCAAATCAACCTCTTCAGCCAAATCGTAAGAAAAATCCTCGCCAATATCTAAACGAGTAAAGATGTACGTTTGCAGGTCTCTGTTTTTTTCATCCCACCACGCATAATCCACATAAAAGCGGGTTTCTGCAGTCGCGTGATGAAGGGATACATTTTTGAATTTGGGACGTGGATTGGACATTTTTCATTCAATTAACAAGTGACAATGAGTAATGAACAATGTGTAATCACCCATTGCTCATTGCTCATTATTCATTGCTCATTGCCTATTCGTTACTTGTTTTTAAACAGCCAATAATTGTTGCCGATTGCCTTGAATGCTGGGTTTTGCATCAACTCTACAAATAAGGGAGCAGGGGGCAGACGGCGTAACATATTGATGGCGGCGTATAAGGTTTTGGCATGTACGGGGCTTTGTGGATTTTCAACCAGTTCGGGGAAAATCTCGGCGAGCAAGGCAGTGGTGTCTCGTTTACGATTGGTCGCCTGCCGCCAAATCACGTCAATAGCGGCGATGACATCGGTGCCGACATTGAGCAAATCGTCATAGCCGCAGCCGATGATGCGCCGTTTTAGGTTAAAACGTATTTGGGCATTTTCTACGGTGGCTAGGCGCACCCACTCTTTCTTCGGTTTGCGCTTATCATATCCCAATATAATTCTTCCCGGCCTGTCGGCTGGTTTGAGATGGAGAAAACCGCCGACGGGGATATTGTTGTCAGCGTACCACTCTTTTAGACCAGTGACATAACGGCCGTCGCGCACCACCCATCCGATCAACTCTTTACCGCTGTTTTCATCTACAAAAACGATACGTTGACGGGGGGCTGTGCTGGCGGGGAATAACGGCCGTGTACGCGCACTAAAGGGGATCGTTCCCGCCCAGCGATGGGGGAAAGTGAGCGAAAAGACGGCTAAATTAGCGACATCGCTATCTTTGAAATCAGACCACTCATCATCCAATTCCCGTTCTAACTGCTTTAATTCAGTGCTGAGGAGATTACGGGATTTTACGGCCGTATGTTCGTAAGCCAGACGTTCTGGCACTTCCTTCACATCTTTTGGCTCCAACCGATGTAAATACCATCCCACTTGCCCAACAGGAGCGACCTCATCAAAACGGTCATCCTTCATCATATGATAATTAAGAGCGAACGCATAAATAGAGAGGTCTACTCCATCATCCATCCCTAAATCAGCGATGATCTCTTCGGAGGAAAGGGGGCCGCCATCAGCCATTTCTAAAATCGCTTCGGCCAAATGCAGATGGCCGATGCTGATCTCAGGCATGAGATCGTGGACAAACCATACCCCTGTCAATTTGATGAACTCCTCGCGGTCAGCGAGAGCGGCTTCTACCTTTTTGGTGACAATTTCCCCATGCTTAATGATTACTTCTTCGAGGTATTCATCAGAAACTTCAATTATTGTGCCGATGTCAAAGTCGTTTAGGGGGTGTTCGAAATGGAAATTGGTCGCAAATTCCCGTGTTTTACCATGTATTTCAGCAGAAAATACATCGAATTCGCCGTATTCAGGATTATGTCCGGGGCGAACGGCCGTTACCGTTGCCTGAGCAAAACTGAGCGAAGAAAAAACAACTTTATCACCAACCACAAAATCTCGTTCAGGCTGGTATACGGCATAGCCATCCAACTGTCGTTTAATGGCTGCGCTTCGCGCCCGTAATCGTATCTCAATAATGGTCTGTGCGATTTCGACACTGGTTTGGGGGCGTTCAACTTCTAAGAAATGATTATAAATATGTTCGATATCAGAATTGTTGAGGGCAAATGTTGCTCCCCATGAGGCTGATAGTTGGGTTCGTGCCTGAATCACAAGCAACTCCTGTTCTTGAATCGTTCCACTGATAAAAATGAGTCATGCAGGTGGGCAAGAGATTTTACTCAATGGTCTAAAAGGTTTGTCAATTGGGGAGAGTATACCAAAAATAGTGCGGAGGGGCGAAGTAGCAAAGGAGCGAAATATGAGTTTCAAATCCAAGAATGGTTCATTTCTGCGAAAATGAACCATTCTTGGCGGAATAGGATAAGAAACATTCCTATTCCGCTATTTTGTGACCCGATGCCATTGGCGCACGCCGATGGGGGCGAGGGTGTATCCCTTTAATTCAGGATTGACAAGAACGGCACTGATGCTGTGTGTCGTAAAAACGACAGGGGCTTCTTCCACAATCCGCTTCTCAATATCAGCGTAGAGGGCGAGACGGGTCGGCGCATCCGTTTCGATGCGGGCTTCTTCCAGCATCTTATCAATGGCGGGATCAGAAAAACGGCCGATATTCTGTAGCGAATCACTGTGATACAAAATGTCGAGGAAATTTTGCGGGTCAGGGTAATCAGCACACCAGCCGCCGCCATATATATTGCCAACATTGCCGCTGTACAATTCATCATAAAAAGTATACGGGTCAATAACCAGAGGAGCGACCTTAACATTGAGAGTTTCTTGCCATTGGGTGATGACGGCCGTCACATACTCCCCAACTTCCCCGTATCCAGATGTTGAATACGTCACAACTGGGAATCCATCCCCATTTGGATACCCCGCCTCTGCCAATAATTCCCGCGCTCGTTCGGGGTTAAAAGGATACCCTTCCAGATCGGCGCTATATCCCGGCATTCCCGGTGGCAGCGATCCATGTGCAGGCAGCGCATTGCCGCCAAAAAACAGTTCAATCAGTAACTCTTTATTGACCGCATAGTTGAACGCTTGGCGCACGCGGACATCATCAAATGGGGGCATGCTATTATTCAACCC
The DNA here is from genome assembly GCA_015486215.1 of Anaerolineae bacterium. Taxonomy (GTDB): domain Bacteria; phylum Chloroflexota; class Anaerolineae; order Promineifilales; family Promineifilaceae; genus S016-13. The sequence continues at coordinate 8,926 of WFSA01000239.1, forward strand.
GATAGTAGAAGTACACATAGATACGCCGATCTGCACATCACCTGCCAATGGATCATTGGGGTCTTGCACCCGTTCCAGCGTGCTGTTGCTGATGCTGACCATATCAATCTTGCCTGTTTCGTATAAGGAAAGGGGGAAGCCTGCACCCATCCAATAGATGAGTTTTTGCACACGGGCCGGCTCCAAATAGTACGCCGCATTCCGTTCTAAAATCATGATCTCATCATCCTTCCACTCAAGTAAGCGGAAGGGGCCGCTCCCATTGGGGTGATGTTCCCAATCAGGCTGGGCAACATTATTTTCGTCCAGCACAAAGGCGACGGGGTACGCTAATTTGGACAAAAAGTAGACGACTGGCTCGGCTAATGTTACTTCCAGCGTATGATCGTCAATGGCACGTAAGCCGCTGATTGTGTCTGCTTCTCCGCGCAATTTTTCGTTTACGCCCGCGATATCGCCGAGATAGGTTTGTGCGGTAGCGCTGTTTGTGGCGGGATCGGTAGCACGCTCCCATGAATAAATCACATCATAGGCGGTGACGGGCGTGCCATCGTGGAAGGCTCCGTTCTTACGCAGATAGAAAATATAGGTTAATCCATCATCGCTAATGTCCCAGCCAGCGGCTAGTTCAGGCTGAATCTGCAATCCCGCGTCAAGGGTGATGAGACCGCTGAAAATGTGGCCGAGTGCGCCGCTTGGGCCGCCGTGCGTGATGGCGGGATCGAGTGTGCGCGGCTGTCCGCCGCTAAGGGTGATGGTGCTGTCGGGGTCTACGGCGGGGTAGGTGGGGCTG
>WFSA01000240.1 GCA_015486215.1 Anaerolineae bacterium
ATAACCAATTAAGAAAGGAACAAATGACATCGGTTGAGTAGATTCGTTCCTTTCCTAATTAGCTGTAATCATGCCTCCAACTTTTTGAGAAGTTACGTTACTTAGGTCATTTCTAAATTTAAATCATCCAAAACTTTGATTGTCCTTCCCGCCCCCATCCCCACCTTCGTGAGGACAGGCACTTTGTGAGGGTAAACTCTTTTAGGCGGGAATCCACTTCTCGAAAACATATGGATTCCCGTCCTAGATAGGGGAAGGAGATGCTTGTGTTATAATAAGTGTATCTTGTTTTATATATGAAACAATAGTAGAAAGTGGATATAGATATAGGGGGTGCGATAGGCGAATTGTTTTGCCAAAACAGTTGTTCCCCCCTAAAATCAGCGTGTTATCAACTTGTTTATGGAGAAAAATAATATGGAAATGATAGAGGCATTAGAACAACTTAGAGTGGTTCAAAAAGAGTTGGATCCTAAATTTGGAGCTTTGCGCGGGACGATGAGTGCCTTGAAAACGGCCGTTCGTCTCAGTAAAGATGAAAAGGCAGATGCGCTGCCGATGCAGAAGGCGTTATTGAAGTTGGAAACGGCCGTTGCTGACATGCAGAGTGAGACGGAGATTGATACGGAGAAATTGGAAACGGCCGTTGCCTCCTTTGCATCCGTCACTCAAACCGCGCTCAATAATCTGGCCTTCGATTTTGCCAAAGATTTGCGTGATGAGTTCACAAAACAGGGTGTCGAGATGGACGGTCGTCCACCGACATTGACCGTTGGCATACTCACCTTCAAAATGGACATCGCTTCCCGCAAAGGGCAATGGTTATATGGAAGAGAGGCGTTGACCAGCCCCATCCCCCTATCCCGTTACCGTATTTTTCAGACATATAAACAACAGGTCAAACGCATCGTTGAGCGGAAATTGGACGCTGATTTTGCGGTCAATTTGCAAACGGCATGGCAAAAATGTATAGATAAACGAAAGGTACGGCCGTCTGGCGGGCGTATCAATCTCATTGAGGTATACAGCCAATTTACGCTGGATATGCAGAAGCAAAATTTCTGGAATCAACCATCCCGCCGCACGTTCAAGGATTATCCTCGTGATTTTTTTGCCCGCGATTTAGTGTTGGTACAAGAGATGGGCGCATCTCCGTTCCGACTTGGCGTTGCCACCAAAAGCATGGCTGAAAAAGCAAACCGTTCGATATGGGTGCCGAAAACGGCCGTTGACGGTGCCTATTACAGCGACATCACCTTCGACTAACAATTAGCAGTAACTACTCAGCCTATCAATTATTTCACCACAAGGAAGCAAAGATTTTAAAAAATGTCGTATCTTTGTGGTTAATTTGGACAATGGCTGAGTAGTTACAATTAGCAATACGTGATGAACAAAGAGCAATTGCTCATTACTCATTCCTCATTCCTATGAACCTTTCTCGCCCCCTTGCCCGTCATATTATCGAAACACTTGGCAGTTTTGGAACCCCGCCCGCCCGCGGGGTTCAATATTTTAACGTCGGTAATCAGTCGTTGTTGGATGCGATTGACGAATTTTACTTGTCATCCTATTTGCAAGATGGCGGCGCGGCGTACAAGATGGTCATCGGTGATTATGGCAGCGGCAAATCCCATTTTCTTTACTGTTTGCGCGATGTCGCATGGGAGCGCAAGTTTGCGGTCGCCAAAGTTGATCTTAGCCCTGTCGAAACGCCGTATAATGATCAGAAAAAAGTGTATGAAGCGGTCGCCCAAAATATCATCTGGCATGAAAGCGACGACACTTTTACCGATGAGACGGGATTAACCCGCTTTTTGCAAGGCACATTGGAACATATCGTCGGCGATTTGTCGTTAGAGACCTTGCAAAACCCGTTTTATCGTGGAGTGGTGGACACATTGGAGGCTGCGGCCGTTGATAGTCCTGCTTATCAGACGGCCGTTGTCGCCTACTTCGACTCCCTCATCCGCGACAACGATGAGCGATTAGACTCCCTCACCCGCTGGCTGATGGGCGAAACCACCAGCCCCGCCGACACCAAAATCCTGCGCGAAGTCGGCGTGACAGGCAAAATCAACAAGCCCAACGCCTTCCGCATGTTGCGCTCCCTCTGCCAAGTCATCCGCGCCCTCAGTTACAGCGGCCTCGTGCTGCTCTTCGACGAGGTGGATCGGATGGCCTCCGTCGGCGGCAAAGCGGAAAAGCTGGCAACCGACACCCTGCGCGAAGTGATCGACCGCACCCGCGAAGATATGCCTGGCGCGATGTTCGTCTACGCCGTCCCACCCCAATTCATCACCGATGTGGTACCGAAATATCCAGCGTTGCAGCAGCGCGTGCGTGCGCCCGGCCGTTTCAGCCGCGTCAACCATTTCAGCCCGCTCATCAGCCTTGAGCATCTCGATTTGAACGAAGATGATTTGATGCACGCCATCGGCGAAAAGCTGATCCCCATCTACGAAATCGCCTTCGACACCCAATTTGACCATAAAACCCAACGCGCCAACGCCGATATTCTCGCCAACGTCGCCCGCGATGTTTTTCTTGACATCAGCCATCGCCGCCTTTTCGTCAAATCCTTCGTGACAGAACTCTCGCGCCAGCAGTACGGCCAAGAACACACCATCACCGAAGAAGAAGCACAAGCGATCCTCCGCAACCAAATCGACGACCTCAACAGCGGCGAGACTGCGCCGTATTAATTTTTAACAGAGTGGTATACCAATGATCTTAAAAGCAATTAAATATAATCGAAATCAAGATAATCCTAACGAACGGTGGCGTATTGAAGGTGCTGGTGATGAATTTGAAAAATGGATTCCTCTTAATCCCATTAACTTAGTTGTTGGCCCAAATGCATCTGGTAAAACACGATTTATTGATGCAATTCGTCATATTGGTTATGCATTAGACGGTGTCAATGAATCATCAATAGCATTTATTGGCACTGCATCTTATGAACTGAAATTTGAAGATGATGGGCATGAGATTTACTATTTGATTGATTTTAAAGATGGAAAAGTCACACAGGAACTTCTAAAAGAAGATGGTCAAGAAAAGCTGAACCGGGCTAAAGGTCGCTTATATTATGAACAGATTGGAGAAAAACTAGACCTAGAAATTAGCAAGTATTCGGTTGCAGCCGCACGTCCAGATGCAAAACAACAACCATTCTTTCGTAGTTTACATGAGTGGGGAAAGGGGATAGTTTATTTTCAATTTGGTGGCACTTTAGGGCGATATACTACCTTCAAATCTAAAACGGGGCTTAGTTTACGAAATGGTGATAATGCAATTGAAGCATTTATTCAGGGGCGTAGAGACAATCAATTTGTTACTTCTATTATCAATGATATGGCTCAGATTGGTTACCTGATTGATGATGTTAGCGTTGCTAAATTGAGATACATACCAGATCGTGGATTAAGTGTTAAAGAGCAAGAGTTGGATATGGTGACAGACCAGACTATTATGTCGCAGGGTATGTTCCGCGCATTTTCATTATTAGTTCAATTAAATTACCTTTTATTGGCACAAATTCCAAGCTGTATTTTAATTGATGATATTGGAGAAGGTTTAGATTATGAAAGATCAAAAAGCCTGATCGATTTAATCATCAAAAAAGCGCAAAATTCAACTATACAGATAATTATGACGACAAATGATCGTTTTGTTATGAATAATGTATCGCTTGAGTATTGGAATGTTATTCAGCGAGTGAAAAACAAGTCAATTATTTACAACTACATTAATTCAAAGCAAACCTTTGATGATTTTGCGTTCACAGGGCTAAATAATTTCGATTTCTTTGCCACAAACTTTTTTATCAGTGGTTTTGAAGAATATGTGGATGGGGCTGGGTGATGAAGAAAGTTGCTTTTTTTGTTGAGGGAGAAACTGAGCAGGAATTCATCGAGAAGTTATTGGCGGAGATTGCTGGACAGAAAAACATCTCCATTCGTTCTTACAAATTTAGTGGCGGCGGTAATAATTCTCCTAGAATAACGCGATTCATTGATGAAACTCTATCTAATGAGGCCATTTATGAAGCACTTATTTATGTGAGCAGCAATGATACCAGGGTTAATTCGGATATACTCGATCAAAAAGATGGCTTGAGAAGGCAAAAATACGCTAAAATCATTGGATTGCACGATTTGCGCGGAGACCGAAATGGCCGCCAATTAACGCATGATGATTTGCCTAATACCGAAAGGGCGGCAGCGTTTATAGAAAAACGTTGTTCACCATTGAAAGCTAAAATTATTATTGCGGTCATGGAAATTGAAACATGGTTCCTTGCAGATACAGATCATTATTCTTGTATCGATCCCAATTTAACAAGAAACCTCCTTTTTTCCAACGAATCCGACATTGGATTCAACCCCTATCAAGATGATTTAACATTACGTTTACAACCAGCCGAAGATTTGGCAACCGTGTACCAGCTTGTAGGGAAAACATATTCAAGACGGAAAACAAAGAAAAATAGGCGGAGAACTATAAATTGCCTCGATTACGCCAATATTTATTTGCATTTACCAAAACAAATCACCAAACTTGCTGAACTCATCTTTGAAATTGATGACTTTTTGTCTTGACATAACTTGAGTGATTGCAGAATTGTGATTGGACAACAAGTAGAACATCCGCAATTTGGCACGGGTAGTAGAAGGATGGAAAAATGATAACCCAATCTATTGACACCCATCCTGCCGCAGAGGAAGTGCAGTTGCAGCTTTTGCGTCAGGCTACGCCTGCAAAGCGGTTTGGGATCATGTGTTCGTTATCGCAAACGATGGCCGCCCAATCCCGCCGTGCGATCCGTCGTGCAAATCCTGCCTACAATCAGCAGGAACTGAATTTGGCATTCATCTCTATCCATTATGGGGAAGCGTTGGCAGAGCGAGTACGCATATATTTGGAAGAGAGGCGCAATGAATCAGATTGATATTGTTGCGACAACAAAGCCCGTTGTTGAAGCATTAGAGGCACTGTAGGAGAATCTATCATGCTTCACAAATTATATGAAGTTGTTGATTACGAACTCATGGATGGGTATCGTATCAACATTACCTTTGACGATGGAAAAAGCCAAACAATTGATTTCAAGCCCGTGTTGTATGGTGAAATGTGGGGGCCGTTGCAAGAGTTGACCTTATTCAGACAAGTCGAGATTAATCCAATCGCTCGTACATTAACATGGCCGAACGGTGCAGATTTTGATCCTGAAACATTGCATAATTGGAATGAATACAGCGAGTCGCTGGCGGCACGGGCAAAAGCGTGGGAAATGATATTGGTATGAGCAATTGAGGTCACATGAATAAAGACGACTTGATACAGTATTGGGTTGAAGGTTCTGATAGAGATTTCTCGACGATGGAGCATCTATTTGAGAAGAAGGATTACCACTGGGCGTTGTTCATCGGGCATTTACTCATCGAAAAACTCTTAAAAGCATGTTATGTCAAGAATGTTGGCATTCAACCCCCATTTACCCATAATTTATTGCGATTAGGTGAAAAATCAGAGTTAGAACTTAACGAAAAGCAAAAAGATTTTTTAGTGACCGTTACCGCTTTTAACATTCGCGCACGGTATGATGATTATAAATTTGCATTTTATAAAACATGCACAAAAACGTATACAACAACATGGATTACAGAAATCAAGGAGTTTAGGCAATGGATAAAGAAAAAGCATTTGAAATTGTAGACAACTATATTTCTTACCTCAAGCACAGTAAGTTTGGTGTGCAAAAAGCGTATGTTTTTGGCTCTTACGCAAACGGCCGTTTCCATGACGATAGTGATATTGATTTGGCAATCGTGTTGGACAGTGTGCCTAATAGTTTTACCATGCAAGTACAGCTAATGAAATTAAGCCGTAAATTTGACAGCCGCATTGAACCGCATCCGTTTGATACGGCCGATTTTAATCTATCTAACCCGTTTGCCCATGAAATTTTAGCTAAAGGCATACAAATCGCTTAGACACACACAATAATATGATTGGACAACAAGTAGAACATCCGCAATTTGGCGCGGGGCAGATAACGGCCGTTTACCGTAACGGTTCAGAGTGGATGGTACGTTTTGCCAACGGACTGCGCTTCCGTCGTCCCAAACATGAGTTTGTTTTCGATGAGGTGTCTATTGCCGAATCGACGGCCGTTTACGCCGCCCCCTTTCAAGCCGATCCTATGTCTAAAGATCAGTTTGAGTCACGGAATTTGATCGAATCATTGCGGCTGGGCATCGCCCCAGCACGTCATATTCCTGAATTGACGATCAATTTACAGGCCGAGCGGGAAAGTTTGATCACTGGATTGAACCAAGCGCATAAAAAGGGGGGAGCGGTACGGGCTGTTATCGGTGAATATGGGCATGGCAAGAGTCATCTAGTGGAATTGACGACGCAAGAGGCGTTGAACCGTAATTTTTTGGTCGGCACAGTCAGCCTTGACCTGTTGGAACTGCCCCCCCATCGCGGCTTCGCCATTTACCGCGAAGCGATGCGGAATTTGCGTTATCCAGACACAGATGAGACGGGATTGGAGCCGTTATTGAGAAAAACGGCCGTTTCTCCCCATATAATCTCCCAATTGCAAGAACTGTCCCCAGCCGAACACGACCCGCTCGTCATTGGCTTGCAAGCGATTGCCAGCACCGCCTCACCCCGCCAGCGACGCGCTTGGTCAAATTGGCTGGCGGGCGGACGGCGCACGAAAACGATGAACAAAGCGAAGCCGCGCGGGGTCAAATTTCCGACAATTTACAAGACGGGACATAATGCGCGGCAGATCGCTTTTTTGTTGACGGCCGTTTCTGCCCTCGCTCGTCTCAATAATTACAGCGGCCTCTGCCTGTTGATTGATGAGGCCGAAAGCTACTCGCTGCTCTATCCATACCAACGCCCCAAAGCGGATATATTCTTTCAAGCGGTCATGTACGCCGCTTTGCGCGGGCAGCAAGACCGTCTGGATGACGCATATTTTCCGCAGCATCGTTGGTGCGACTCCCCCATCGCTTACGATCAGGGGCAAGCCCTCTTTTTCCTCTTCACCGTCACTCGCAGCGACACGCGCCTGCCATTACATGAGTGGCTACCAGAGAAAAAGATATTAGCTCTTGACCCAGAGGCCGATCCACAGGAAATGGGGCATTTTTTGCATCGGGTGATGATTTATCATGCGCGGGCATATGTGTACGAAGTTGGTGAACGGCAAAAACAAATTCGGCGCGGGGCGGCAGAACTGCTGGCGGCAGGGGTGAGAAACGGCCGTTTATCCATGCGTGCCGTCGTCCGTCTCGCCGTCGAACTCTTCGACCTCCTCTACCTCCACCCCGACTACGACATCGCCACCCTGCTGGACGAACTGCGTCAGCAGGTGCGGTAGGTAAAAATTATGATTAAAAAAGTATGGGCAAAAAATTACCGGAGTTTAGCCGATGTTGAAGTTGAACTTGAGCCAATAACTGTTCTTGTTGGACATAATGGGTCAGGGAAAAGCAATTTTGTTGATGTTTTACGATTTATTTTTGACGCGCTCCGATTAGGCTTAGACTCCGCTATCATAAATCGAGGCGGGATGAGTATGCTTGGACGATGGTCTCCCGAAGATGGCCCGTATGATATAGAAATTGGATTAGAAATTGAAACAGCCATATTTAAGGCGAGCTATATGTTCGTATTGAAAAACAAGCGTCATGGAGAATATCGTATTAAACGCGAAGTATGCCATATCCAAGACATACAAGACCAAACTGAATTCACCTTTGAAACAAAAGATGGTGATTGGATACATATTCCATACGGAAATTATGAGCCTGTTATTCCAGATCGCGTGTTAATACTTACGCTTCTTGGTTCTACAAAACGATATGGGGTGTTATATGAGTATTTGTTGTGGTTTGGTTTTTACAATATCTATCCCAATGCGCTTGTTGAACCACAAAAACCAGCAAATCCATACCCATTAGATGAGCATGGCATAAATTTAGCTTCAACATTGAGGGAAATGCAGAAAGCTAAAAATCGTTCGTATATTGATTTGAATGAAGCTATTCAAAATGTTATTTCTGGTATCGCTGGTTTTCAAGTTGAACAAGTGGGCGGGTATCTTGTCATTCGTTTGCAACATGATATGGCAGAGAACGAAAAGGCTTTGTTTGAATTATCTCAAGAATCAGATGGAACTTTGCGGTTGCTGGGTATTCTTGTTGCGCTATACCAAGATTTTCCGCGAACATTGTTAGCGTTAGAAGAGCCAGAATTAACAATTCACCCCGGCGCATTAAGCATATTATGGGAAGAAATTGAAGCGGCATCGGATAATCACCAAACCATCATCACAACACACAGCCCCGATTTGTTGGATATGTGTAAAGCAGAGCAGATACGGGTTGTGGAGAAAATAAACGGCCGTACTCAAATTGATTCTATAGACGAAAGGCAAAAAGAGGCCATTCAGGAACGTTTATTTGCACCCGGCGAACTTTTTAGAGCGCAAGGGCTTTACCGTGCCGAACAACTATCATTAACATGAACCGTAACAAAATCTACGCAATTGTTGAAGGGCAAGGTGAAGCTAATCGCCCCTTAAACGGTGGGAAATCGGCTGTTAGCACGCTAATTAGCAAGATACTTAAGGAATTGGATTGTTGGAGTTTATACCCAGCCATATCTTATCGGATGTCATCATATGGTGATTTTTTCAAGGATGGTAAATTAGAAGGAGTAATCAGGTATCACAAAAAATTTGATGATTGTGCGGCTTTGCTTATTCTGCTAGATATGGATGATGATTGTCCGAAAGAAAAGGCAAACAATCTCGTAAGCCGTATTAACCAGATGGAAGCATTACCCTTCTCTATAGTTGTTGTCTGTGCAAAAAGAGAGTATGAAGCGTGGTTTTTAGCGAGTTTAGAGACCATTCATGATGGGCAAATTTATCCTGATAATCCTGAAGACAAGCGGGACGCGAAAGGATGGTTGCGGAGAAATTTTAAATATAAACAGACCGTACAACAAGCTAAATACACCCAAAAACTGGATATTACGCTAACGCTCAACCGCTCGCGTTCGTTCCGTCGTTTGTACCATGCGTTTGCGGAAATAATTGCCGCCGCACAAGCGGGACACCCCATCATTACACCGCTAGAACAAAACGGGCTATGCTAACCCAGCCAGAAGTCAAGAGCCGCATCCCGCATACATGGTCGCTGTTTTTTGCCAAACACGGCCGTTTCACCCCCATTCAACAACAAACCATCCCGCCCATACTGGACGGGGAAGACGTGTTAGCCATCGCCGCCACCGCCTCTGGAAAGACAGAAGCTGTCATCGCCCCCCTGCTGGAACGGTTGTGGGATAGCTTGCAACACGCTTGCCGCTTGCAGCTCTTATACATCTGCCCCACACGCGCCTTAGTACGCGACTTATACGAGCGGCTGCTGCCGATTTTAGATGATACGGGCATTTCTATCGGCATGAAGACGGGCGATGCGGCGCGGCGGCGGGATACGCCGTCTATTTTGATCACGACACCAGAATCAGTTGATTCGATGTTGACCCGTTCGCCCAAGATGTTTATTGGCTTGCAAGCGATCGTGCTGGACGAAATCCATCTGTTTGACAACACGCCGCGCGGTGATCATGTGCGCTGTTTGCTGCCGCGCATTGAGCGTATCAGGCAATATGCCCGCCCAGAAGCCGCGCCGATGCAGAGGGCGGCGTTGTCGGCAACTGTTCATCATCCTGCGGGGGTGGCGGAGCGGTATTTGCATGAGGGGATTATCGTGCAGGTGCATGGCGGGCGGGAGATTGAGGCTGACATACGGCCGTTATACGATCTATCTGAACTCATCAACGCGCTGGATACCCGTCCTGCCCGCAAAACGCTTTTGTTTTGTAATTCGCGCCGAGAAGTGGAGGAAACGGCCGTTTATCTCCGTCAAAACCTTTCCCATCATGCCGATATTTTTGTCCATTACAGCAATTTGGATGGCGGAATGCGGCGGGATGTGGAGACACGATTTGCGGAAGCGGCAACGGCCGTTTGCGTCTCCACTTCCACCTTAGAATTAGGTATAGACATCGGCAGCGTGGATGATGTGGTGTTGCTGGGCGCACCGCCGAACCCGAACGCCTTCTTGCAGCGCATCGGGCGCGGCAGCCGCCGAACCGACCAGACCCGCGCCCTCTGTATGCCCAAAACGCCCGGCGAATGGGCACGCTTTGACGCATTTTTAACCCTTGCTAATACCGCCGATCCCCGCTCCCTGCCCGCTGATCCCCTTCGCTGCACCTTCCGTCCATCAACCCTCATTCAGCAAATCTTCAGCTTCATCAGACAAAACCCGACGGGCAGCATTCGGCTGGCAGATGTGCGCCGCTTTGCCCCGCCAGAAGTGGATGACGAGACGATTCGCAAAATTGTGGCCCACCTTGCCTTTGACGGCTATTTGCAGACGGGGCGGGTGGGGGAGTGGCGGCCAGACGAAAAGTTGAAGATTTTGCTCGATCAGCATGAGATTTACAGCAATATCGGCGCGGATGTGATGGGAATAACGGCCGTTGATGCCCGTACTGGCCGCACACTCGCCTATACCGACCGCTCCTATCCACCCGGCACAGTCGTTTTGTTCAATGGGCAGCCGATGGAGGTGCGATGGGAAGAGCGGTATCGCTTTGGCTTGGCGCACGCGCCGGGAAAAAAGGTGAACGCGCCGCTCTTGTTCCGCAAATCGTATGTGGCGATACCATTTGCCGTTACGCGCACCATCGCCATCGCGCTGAATGTTGACGCGGATGAAATGACGACGCTGCCGCAGGGGGGCGGGCAATATCTGTTCCATTTTTGGGGGACAATTTGGGGGGAACTATTGGCAGCGGTACTTGTCGCGCAAGGGGTGCAGGCGGAGGCGGTGAATGAGTTTTGCTTGTATGTGGAGCTGCCGCTAGAAAAATTGCCGGCATGGAACGGGCAGATAGCGGAGAAGGCGGCAAGACAAACGGCCGTTATGCTTGCCAACCGTTTACAGATGGGACGGTTCCATCGGATGCTGCCAACTGCTGTCGCCCGCAAAGCAGTTATCAGCCAATTAAATCTGCCGCTATTCGGCAAAAAATATCAAGCGGTACAACTGCGTCCCAGACCCAAATTGCAGGAACGGCTGCATCAACTCATCGCTTGACCGTATTTTCTCAAAAAACTAAAAGCATGAGTACAGCAGATTTGGAAAAGAATAGATATAACTACTCAGCCTATCAATTATTTCACCATAAAGAAGCAAAGATCACAAAGAAAGTCTTAAAAAACTTTGTATTCTTCGTATCTTTGTGGTTAATTTGGACAATGGCTGAGTAGTTACGAATAGATTAACCTGACTGACGCAATTTGTTCCTTTCTTAATTTGTTGTACTCACCTGAAATATTGAGATGTTACGCTTGACCACAGGTTAAGTTTAGATGAGGGTGTGCATGTCTGGGTAACATTGCGGGCGGTGACACATCTTGCTATCATTTTGGGAATGAGCCACGACTATCATCTTGTAACTTTACCATTGGAGACCTTATGTCTTTTCGTCGCATGTTACCCTTTTTGTTGATCAATATTGTTGTATCGGCAACGGTTATGTTAGCGATTCTGTTTTGGTGGGAGAATCGGACGGAGGAAGAAACGGCCGTTCTCATCCCGCCCACGGCGACCGTCGCGTTGGCAACGGCCGTTGCCCAAAACGATCCATCACAGCCGATCGACTCTGCAGAAACGGCCGTCGAGGAGCCAAAAGATGATAATCCTGTGCATACCGTTGCTTCGGGCGACACATTGGGCATTATTAGCAATATCTATGATGTTTCCGTTGAGGACATCATGCTTGCTAATCAGATGAACAATCCCAATGTTATCGCCATTGGGCAGCAGTTGATCATCCCTGTGAACGGATTGCCAGAGCCGACGGCCGTTCCTACCCCCATCCCCCCCACGCCCACATCATCTGCGCCGCCAACACCGATCGCGGCCGTTGAAGAAACTGCGGATGGAGATGCCGTCATCGAGATCAGGGCGAATGGGGGCAGTATGGACACAGAATCAGTACAAATTCAAAATCTGGGCGGGCAGCAAGTTGCCCTGAGCGGCTGGAAACTGGTGGATTCTGATGGACATGCGTACAGTTTCGCCCAAATCACCCTTTTTGGGGACGGCGCGGCGATTCAATTACATACAGGCAGCGGCCAAGATGCCCCTGCCGATTTATATTGGGGATTAGAGGAGCCGATTTTTGTGTCGGGCGAACTCATCTCGCTGCTCAATAATGAGGGCGAAATCGTGGCGACGACGCTGGCTCCATAGGTATACCTATGCGCGGATTGATTGATAGAAAAGGGGAACTGTTTGCGTATCTGATTGACGGCACGCTGTTCACTTTGGATGACCAGCCGACCGGACGGATTGCGGGCGAGTTCGTTGTGGACATGCGCGGCAATAAAATATGGCGTATCGTCGGTGATGCGGTGTACGCGCTGGATGGAATGGAAAGTATCGGCTATTTTGGAGCGGCACGCACGCCATCGGAGAGTTCGTAGGGCGATTGCAACCTCGCCTTAATTCGTGATCGTGATCGTGATCGTTTTCGTGATCGAAAATCGAAAAA
>WFSA01000241.1 GCA_015486215.1 Anaerolineae bacterium
AAATCAAATGGACGGCCTCACTTTTTCCGCTGGCCTTGCCATCGTCCATCATCTGGAACCGCTGGAAGACGCGCTGGCGTTGGCACGAAAAGCAGAAGGGGAGGCCAAAGCATACACAAAGTGCATACTAAAGGAAGATGGTGACAAAGAAAGCAGTAAAAAAGATGCCCTTGCTATCGTTTTGAACAAACGAAGCGGCGCGCCGCATATGGTTGCCGGGCGATGGGGAGAAATTGACCAGCGTCTTACCCGATTTGCCGACTATTACAGCAAAAAAGAATTGCCGCACGGACTCCCTTACCAGTTGCGCGATATGTTTTTACACTTGGGGGGGCAAACGGCCGTTAAAGAATCCAGAAAAAGAGATGATGGTTCTCTGGACACGTTGAAAAATATCTTTGCATTAGAAGCGAGACGAATTGTCGAACGTAAAGAGATTAAACGAAAAGAGGAAAAGGAGAATGCTGCAACGTATATAGCTGAGGCCATTCAACAGTTAGACCATAAAAAGAACACCATCGAAACCCTCAGCAGCGAACTAATTATCGCCGCCCATATCGCGGCCGTACAAGAGGAAATTATATGACCGTATGGATTATGATTTGGGTGTGTTTCATTTCAGTAGAAGTGACAGTCACGGGGCACAAGGTTTTGGGTAAACCAAGTCCGTTCGCCCCGTGACAATCACTTTGGCTCAACTCATTTGAAACACGCCCTTATGATTTTTGCATCGGGAATCGGAATTCCCGATACTGTCAAAGACATTGCGGGAATTCCGATTCCCGCAACAGGAGGATTTTTACATGACCGTATGGATTATTGAACCGCAAGACCCGCTGATTGTGCGCGATGGACGGCCGTTTCACGCCACACCTGGCGCACGCGCCCGCTCGTTGCCCTTTCCGTTCCCATCCACCACCGCCGGCGGCGTTCGCACCCGCGCCGGTCAGGGGGAAGATGGGCTGTTTAACGTAAGCGAAGAAAATATCGCCGCCGTCAAGAAAATCATTGTGCGCGGGCCGCTGTTGGTGGAGCAAAATGACGCGGGCGAATGGAAATTTCTCGTTCCCTCCCCCGCCGATGCGCTTGTTTTTGACGAAGAGGAGGAAAACGGCGAACTGTGTGCGGAAGTTGTATCGGGAATCGGAATTCCCGATACAAAAATTGAACGTAAATGGTTACGGCCGTTGACCATGCCCGCTGGCGCAAACAGCGACAAGCCAGAAGATTTGGATTATCTCATCGGCCTGCCCAATCCAGACAGCCGCAAACCGTCCAAAAACGCGCCCGCCTTTTGGCATTGGGATAAATTTGCCGACTGGCTGAACAACCCCGCCGCCGAAACAGCCCCGCTTTCCGCCGCCGACCTTGGTCACGACGGCCCCCAACCCGACCGACGGATACACGTTGGCATCGATCCCGATAAATTTACAAGTCTGGACGGCGCACTATTTGCCACCAGCGGCCTTACCTTTTGGCATCAGTCGCAAGCGGAGAAGTTGACGGCCGTTAACAAGTTAGCCTTAGCCGTTGACGTTAAAAACCAGGGCAAATTAACAATTGACAACGGGTTTGCTCCATTGGGCGGCGAGCGGCGGTTGATGAATTGGCAAAAGAAAGAAAATAACACATTGCCCGTCATCCCACCAAAATTGATAGAAACGATTGAAAATAATGACGGCTGTTGCCGCTTGATTTTGCTGACTCCCGCTTATTTCAAGGCGGGATGGCGGCCTGATTTTGGTAAGGGGGTGGAGTTGTTGGCAACGGCCGTTTCCAATCCCGTCGTCGTATCCGGATGGGATTTTGAGAAGAGGAAGCCGAAGCCGACCAAACGGCTTGCACCAGCAGGCAGCGTCTATTTTGTGAAGGTGTCGGGCGATGTGGAACAGTGGGTGAATTCTCGTTGGCTGCGCTCCCTGTCTGATGATGATGAGTTGGAAAAGGCGGGGTTTGGATTAACGGCCGTTGGCGTTTGGGACGGTAAAGCGCATCTGCTTATAATTAAAAAGGAGGAAAACAATGGTTAAGCCACTTATTACAGGCACACCGCCAAAGTTAAAGAAAAAAGCAAACGGCCGTGTCACCCTCACACGCCAATATGAACTGATCACCCCGCTTTTTGGCGGCGGTTCAGAAGCGAATGTTGTAGATGTGGATAATCCGATCAAGGGAACGGCCGTGCGCGGGCAGTTGCGTTTTTGGTGGCGGGCAACGCGGGGCGGCCGTTTTGATGGCAACTTGGCAAAGATGAAGGCACGGGAAGATGAGATTTTTGGCGCGGCGGCGGTGGATGGTAAGGATGAGAAACGGCCGTTGCCCCTCCAAATTGCTGTTCATATTGATAGTCTCGGATCAGGCTCAAATCCTTTCAAACACGACCTGGACAGAAATGGATATAAATCAGTTGCCAATCCAGAATCAAATGTGCCTGTTTATGCCGCATTCCCGCTGCAACGCGAGAGCGCGGATATAACAGCCAACAATTTCCGTACCGTGCAAAAAGAAATTACATTCACCGTTGTGGTGAATTTTCACAAAGATTATAAGCGAGACATAAAGGCGGCATTATGGGCATGGGAAACTTTTGGCGGTATCGGTGCGCGAACGCGCAGGGGGTTTGGCGCACTACATTGCACCAGTGTGAAACTGCGTATTGACAATAAAAAGTTCAAATCTACAAAGTGGGAGTGGGCATATTCCAGCCAAAATACACAAGTTGAATTGGCAAATGACATGGAAGAATATGTTTTTCAAGGAGATTTCCCCGATGGCACTCCCTGTTTAAGCCGAAACACTCAACGCACCCGCATAACCCCTGTAACAGAGAATGAAAATACAGTTTGGAAAGACCTTATTGATTCATTGAAAGGCTTCCGGCAAAGTCGAAGTTTAAAAGATATAAACGGACGAATGTTACCATTTAGTCGAAGTCATTGGCCTGAACCAGATGCGATTCGTAAATTAACAGAAGAATCATCATATGGGCATGATACACCCGTATACTCTGCCACGGCGTCTGACTCAGCTATTGACGAAAAGTTTCCTCGCGCTGCTTTTGGTCTTCCCATTATTTTTGACTTTCAAGGGCGGGCACAAGAACCTCAAAAAACAGAATTGAAAGGGGTTGGATACGAACGTATGGCATCGCGGCTGATTTTACGGCCGTTAAAATGTTCAGACGGCCGTTATGTTGGTTTGGCAACTATTTTACAAGGCAAAATCGTTCCGCCAGGTGGACTGGCATTAGAATATGTTAAGCAAAACAAAAACCAGCCTGATTCGCCTGAAATCGGCGCGGAAAATTTAACCGCAAGAGAAGCAGCGAGAATTAAGAATAAACACCCTAATTACAACGGCAAAACAGACATTTTACAAGCATTTCTTGATCAATTGCCATAGGAACGAAAACACCTTTTAGCGTTTGTGTCGGGAATCGGAATTCCCGATACTGACATGGCAAAAAAGTTGCGGGAATTCCGATTCCCGCAACAGACCATTCAATATAAGTACGGAGGAAACCAAATGAAAGCAAAATTACTTTTCACCCACGCCATCACCCCCCTGCATCCCGGAACAGGGCAGGGAACAGGCGTTATTGACCTGCCCATCGCCCGCGAAGTGGCAACTGGAATTCCCTATTTACCCGGTTCATCGCTCAAGGGCGTGTTGCGCGACCGTTGCGAACAAGATGAGGCAAACAATTGCGCCGATCTGTTTGGCCCGGCGACAAAAGATATTACCGACAGCAACAGCAGCAAAGCGGGTGCATTACAATTCACCGATCAACGGCTGCTGATGCTGCCTGTTCGATCCCTGTCCGGCACATTCGCGTGGGTAACATCCCCCTTTATCTTGCAACGGTTTAAGCGGACAACGGGGTATCTGGAGGGCTTGAACGGCGTACCCGCCGTTCCTAACCCAAAGAAAGATGAAGCGTACACGGCCGTTTCCCCCGCCATCCTTCTTAATAATCAGGTTATTTTAGAAGATTTGGATTTTACGGCCGTTGCCGACACCAACGACCAATCCCCCACAACTTTATGGGCAAAATGGCTCGCAAAACGCCTCTTTCCCGACGATGCTGAAGGGGACGGATGGCAAAAAACATTCAAAAACCGCTTCTGCGTCCTCCACGATGACACCTTCTCTTTCCTGATGGAAACCGCCACCGAAGTCATCGCCCGCAATGTGCTGGATGAAAATAAAACATCCAAAAACTTGTGGTATGAAGAGGCACTGCCCGCCGAAACGATACTGGTTGGCTTAATAACAGCGCAATCAGTCGGCAAAAATGGGATGGATCAGGATACGGCATTGCAAGCAGGAAGCAAACTGACCCAAAAATTGACCCAATTAGGCGGCAACGCCACCGTCGGGCGCGGCCTTTGCCGTCTCGTCACAGAGTAAGAGTGGTTCAATCTCGCAGATTGAACCACTTTCCGTAACAGGAGGCTGACATGCACACCAATCAACAGAAATATGCCCAAACAGCGTTTAGACAAGTTAGCGCAATCAAGGCAGATGAAAACAAAGACAAAAACTACTGCGATAAATATGGCAGTATGTCCCATAAGTTGCCCCTGCTCATCCGCACGGCTGGGTTGGCGCAAGCATTTGCCTTTATGCAGGCGAAAGAAGAAACGGCTTACGATGACCTACTAACCCATCTGGCAGAGGCTGTAAGCTGGTCGGGCGCAACAAGCGGCAGCACATTGGCCGAAAAAAGCCGCGAAGAACATCTTGACGGCTACATTTTGCTCACCCGCCGCGTAACGGCCGCTCTCATCTGGTACAAGCGGTTTGCCGAATCGGTTTTAGACGTTAAAGCGACCAATAATGCGGGAGGTGATGAGTAATGAATAGTCGCCGCACCAAGTTACAAAATATACCCTTTTCGTCACAACTTAACCCGCACGCTGGTTTATGGTTTGATAAATACCTGAAAGAGCAGAAAAATGATGATAACAAGAAGAAGAATCCCTATGCCGATCATATTCGACAGACTGGCGAGATCGACGAACCGCCCGCTTACGAAGCCTTTTATAAGCGTTGGAAAGCTGGATTAGAACAAATGGGGGCGCAAATGCGCGAGGCGGATGTCGTCGGTCGTTTGGCGGCTGGGTTGGGCGGCGAAAGCGTTATCGAAAATGGAATGACGCTGCACCGCACTTATGGCGTACCCATCATACCCGGTAGTTCGCTCAAAGGAACTACCCGCGCTTATGCCGCCGCCAACCTGGACGGCGTATGGGGGACAACTAAAGATAAAAATGGGAAAGATGTGTATGGAGATGCTTTCCGCACACTATTTGGCGGGCAGGTCATTGCGTCAGGCAAAACAGAGGGAGAAAAAGCGCGTGCGGGGATTGCTGTCTTCTATGATGCGTTGCCCATACCTGGTACATTTCACATTCATAATGAAGTGATGACCGTCCATCATAAACAATATTACAAAGACGGCAGTAAACCGCCGGCCGATTGGGACAGCCCTACGCCGATACCGTTTCCTTCGGTAAGCGGAAAATTCCTCATCGCCCTCCATGCCCCTGATGCGCCAGAATGGGCATCATCTGGTATGGGTATTTTGAAGATGGCGTTGGCAGAACGTGGTGTGGGAGGGAAAACGAGCAGTGGTTACGGCCGTTTTGACATCCCTTTGTCACCAGAGGAGAACCGCCTAAAAGAACAACATTTGGAAGAAAAACGCTTGGAAAAACAACGTCTAAAGCAACAGCGTATGGAAAAACAACGGTTACAACATTTCTACAAAACCTTAAACGATTTACCTAATAGCCGTGTGGCTGGTCAAATCAACAGTTTTTTTAATCGCTGGCGTTCAGGCGAAATACCGCGACAATATAAACAAGAGGTCGCGCAAGCTATCCTTGACAAGGTGCATGAAGCGGGTAGAAAAGAGAAATCACAAGACAGGCGATGGTATCTAGCATTAGAGTCCTGCGTAGAAGACAATACCTGCCCAGATTAAACTACCCAAATATCCTTATATTCAGTGTGTGCAAGACGTTTAACTTTTTCAAAAAGTTGAACGTCTCTTCAATTCAAGCCCTCCTGGAGGTTGCGAATTTCTAGGAGGGTGAAAGGATCACGAAACAACATTATGATAACTGTTATCTCTCTTATTGGTGAACAAAATTTGCCTAATTTGTTACCCATCCTGCACCTTAAACCAGAACGGGTCATCCTTGTGTATACCGATTTTACTGAACAAACGGCCGTTCGCCTTACCAAACTTATT
>WFSA01000242.1 GCA_015486215.1 Anaerolineae bacterium
GCATTTCGCCCGTGCTGGTTTGCACATGATTGGGCATCGTTTTGTAGTTACCGGGTGTGATACGCCGTGTTGTCTGTTGTCCGCTGGCGGTCTGCGCGGGCATATCGTATGGCTCAACCAGAATGATTTTATGTAATTCACGGATGGTACTCTCAGTCAGCGGCTCCTGTTGGCGGATGATGGCTAATAGTGCATCAATTGCTTGGTGATGGCCGCGCATTTCTACATAATCACGAAACGGCCGTCCTGCGGCCGTAATCCCGTGCAATAAAAACGCCTTCGTCTCCCCAAACGTCAACGAATTCCCCTCAATTGCATTGGAGTGATACGTCCATTCCAAGCGGAATTTTTGCATGATTTGCCGCTCTTGCGCTTCATCAATCGGGCGCAATGCGTCAATTTCGGTTTTCAGTTGGTCAGTTTGTTGTAAAATGTTCATTTTCTACCTTTGTTTAGGTCGCCTACGAATTTAGATCATCCCCAAGTTAAGATTCCGCGCCCCTTCGGGGGTTCGGAATGACAAGTGGGTAATTATTTTTCGTGAATGGCCTTAGTTATCTTTAGAGAAGATATTGTTCCAAAAATTTAGAGGCCAGATAAAATTTTCTGGTAGTTCTACAGTACGGTCTGGATGTGGAATAAGGTCTTCTACGTTGCCACTTTCTAACCAGAGATCCATTGATTCTTTCGTATATAAATTTTCTCTTTCAGTTCTGCCAAAGTTTGATATTGTTTCGTATAAATCACTAGTAAAAATAGGATTATCGGGGTTTGAAGAGAATGGCAATGACAATCTATCTCCAAGGTCAAATTTAACACTCCTACTACCGTAATCATCCCAAGTCATTGGGTCATCGTATAAACTTTGATCTCCTTTTGCTCTCCAATATAGAACTTCTAGTTGTCTTAAAAGTCTTTCAGGGGATTTATCATCCCATGAAAATGAATCATAGTAATAACCATTCCTATTAGTTTGACTAATTCCGTTAACTATCTCATTTCTAAAATCTATTGGTACAGTAATTTTTTGTTGGTTTCCTAAAGCATCTAAGTATTAACAATCTGCAGTAATAAATGCAGTAAATCCACCTCCAAGATCAACTTCTTCTAGACTAACCTTTTCAACCATACATTCTAATCCTATAATTTTTAGGGAGTTATCGAATAATGGAAATTGGGTTCCTCCTTCCATAATTTCTTCATCAGAAAAAGGTCCTCCAGCAATCCATTCAGGGTCTCCTCCATTTTCTATAGAGTATCTGGCAATAACATCACCATTTTGGTTATATGCTAAAATATATTCTTTTGTTTCATCAGTAGCAGGGACAAAGACTTCAATAGCAACTACATGATCTACAATAACTTCTTGGGCAACTACTGCCTGTGCCATATCTACGTTTTCTGAATTTTCTGGCGTTGGCGTTGGCGTTGTGGTTGCTGTAGGCGGCCGTAGTGTAAGGGTTGGTAATGGAGCAGCAGTGTTTGTTGGCTCTGGTGTTTTGGTCAGTGTGGGCATTGCCGTATTAGTCGCTGGTGGCATATTGGCAGGCATTTGGCGAGTGGGGACATTAGTTGATGGTGGATCCGAATCTACAGCATCTTGATTCCCACAAGCTGCTAAAAATATTGTTGACATGGTAACGATAGCTAATGTAAATACGAGTTTTTTTAATATGATCATTTGTGTCGCTCCTGAATCGTGTACTTAAATATAGATTATGTCTCGTTTCCACGCAGAGTGTGGAACGAGAGGAAATAGCGATGAGTGGTTCATTTTCGCAGAAATGAACCACTCTGGAGCGGCGATGGCGAGTGTTCCTGCCGTTCCGAGTGGTTCACTCCTACGGCTTCGCCTGCGAGAGTGAACCACTCTCCACTACTCAATCATATCGCGCAAAAATGCGCTGGTAGGCGTTGCTGCGTTTCATTAACTCCTCATGCGTGCCTTGATCGACGAGTTTGCCTTGCCGCAGCACCAAAATTTTGTCCGCCCAGCGAATTTGGCTGAGGCGATGGGTGATGAGGAACGTCGTGCGCTGGCTGCTGATGCGGCGCATGGCGTGTTGAATTTTGTCTTCTGTCGCGCTGTCAATCGCGCTGGCACTGTCGTCCAAAATGAGGATGCGCGGGTTGGTCAAAAAGGCACGGGCGATGGCGAGCCGCTGCTTTTGCCCGCCTGATAATGTCGCCCCGCGTTCGCCGATTTCGGTGTCGTAGCCGTCTTTGAAGCTGGTGATGAAGTCGTGCGCTTGCGCCTCTTTGGCCGCTTGCACGATGGCCTCTTGGGTTGCGTCTGGCTGGCCGAAGGCGATGTTTTCGGCGATGGTGCGCGAAAAGAGGAAAATATCTTGCTCGATGGTGGAAATTTGGGAGCGGAGGGATTCCAGATTCCAGTCACGGATGTTGATGTTGTCTATTAGCACACGGCCGTTTTCCACATCAAATATACGGTTAATCAAGCGCGTCATCGTCGTCTTGCCCGCCCCTGTTTCGCCTACGATGGCGATGGTTTGTCCAGAAACGGCCGTGAAGCTGATCCCATCCAGCACCGTCCCCCCATCATACCCAAAAGAGACCTCCTCAAAAGTGACATCTCCCGCAATCGGTTGATTGATCCCCGTCTCATTTTCATCTAAATCACTCTCTGAGTTGATCATTTCCAAAATACGTTTTGAACTGGCCAGCCCTAACTGTACCAAATTGAAGGAGAAGATGGAGATAAATGTTGGGAAGCGTAAAATGCCCATCAATCCCATAAAAGAGATCAATTGTCCCAGCGAAATGCTGTCCGCTTTCCATAGTAACATCGCATGAAAAAAGCCGCCGCCGAGTGCCAAACTAAGGATGAGGAGGGGGAGATACCGCGCTTGGATCAATCCTTGTTTGACAAAATAATCCCGAAATAGGGCGGCATTGGTCACGAATTTGCGAATTTCTTGCGCCTCTTGGGCGTTGCCTTTGACGACCTCAATCCCGCCGACAGATTCGGCCAGGCCAGCGTTCATTTTGCCGAACTGCTCACGCATCGCACCGCTGACAGGGTTGAGTTGACGGGCGTAATCATGGATGGCAATGCTAAAGGCGATGACAAAAAGAAGGGGGACGAGCAGTAATCTACTATCAATGAAGCCGATGAAGGTGATAGGAACGACGAGGCTGATGAAACTGTCCAGCAAGAGCATAAAGCCAGGACTGAACATGATGTTGAGGGTGCGGACATCGTTGGTGGCGCGTGCCATGATGTCGCCGATGCGCTGTTTGCCGTGAAAGGTTTGGCTTTTGCCCAGCAGACTGCTATATAGTTCGTCCCGTGTGTCGCGCTCAATGCGCTGGGCGATCATTTCGTTGCTGTAATTGCGGGCAAGACCGAAGATGCTTTGCAGGGAGGATGCGCCAAAGGTGTAGGCGGCGAAGGAGAGGAGGACGGCCGTTTTCCACTCGTCCCCCATTACTAAATCGAACGATTTGCCGACGTAGACGGGCATCGCACTGGCGGCGAGGTTGTTGATAATGGCGGCGGCCGTTACCCCGATTGGCAACCACGGATAGCGGAACAGGTGGGATAAAATCCAACGAATGGGACTGTTCCGATTGTATTGATATGCGTTTTCTAATCTAAATTCTGTTTTGCTCAATTAACTGCTGGAAAGTTAGCAATCTGCCAAAAATCGGGCATTGATTGCGCTGATTTCACAGATAAATGCCTCTATAAAATGATGCTTAATAACCGTCTATAAACAGCTCCCCTTTTTTACATGGGCAAAGCTCTTTGAAAAAGGGAGGTAATATATAGACAATCACTTAGGGAAAACTCGTAAATAACTGTGGCCAAGGTGACAGGCACTTGCCAAGTGCCTGTCACCTGAAAGTCCAAAGTTAAAAACAAACCTTCCCTTAGCTATTGTCTAAATCAACCACAAAGACACGAAGAACAGGAAGTTTTTTAAGATTTTCTTTGTGATCTTTGCTTCTTTGTGGTGAAATAATTGATAGGCTGAGTAGGTACATTCACCGTAATTTCTCAAAAAGTTGTAATCACCCCGAAATACTGAGAAGTTACTATTTACCTTTGTTTCTTCAATAAATCACGAATTTCTGTAAGCAGCACTTCTTCTGCTGGTGGGGCGGGCGGAGCGGCGGGCTTTGCTTCTTCTTCCTTTTGCATATTGTTATAACTACGAATGAAGAGGAAGACGACAAAGGCGATGACAATGAAGTTGATAATCGCTTGCAAGAAAACACCATATGTAATAACTGCGTCCCCAACTTCGATGACTAAGGAGGTGAGGTCTGTGCCGCCCATGATCACACCGAGAAGGGGCATGATGATGTCGGCTACTAACGACTTAACAATGGCACCAAATGCACCGCCCAGAATGACGGCGACTGCTAAATCTATGACATTTCCGCGATTCAGGAACTCCTTAAACTCTTTTAACATAATTTTCTCCTTGTATTTATTCGTTACTGCATTTCGAATGTTAGCATCCCTTTATCCGCGGGATGCTTATGCGGAGTGTAACGCAAGTGAACAATAATGTCCCATTTGAGGGGTGAATAACTAGGGCGAAACCTCCAAATCACAATGTTAAACCCCAAATTTATACCGTTTTTAGGTATCTTCTCAGTATACTGGGGAGACTTGACAAATTTTCCTAATGATACTCGTGTAAAACAAAGTGCTGCTGAAATTTGTCAAGTCTTGTCCACGATTTATTGAGAAGATACGTTTTTAGCAACTCGGCAATTGATATAATATGCGAATTGAGGGGAATTGATGCGTATGATTGTCGTGATCGCATTTCGTGATCGTTTTCGTGATCGATTTTTTCAATTTTCGATCATGAAGACGATCACGATCACGACTTAAGGCGAGGTTGCAATCGCCCTAAAGAAATCTGCGTTCATCCTGATAACCGTGAAAATCTATGTTCTATTAAACTGTACAGATGTTCATTTCTAGTATTTTACATAAATTCGCAGACGGCCGTTATGCCGAATTGCGCCCTATTTCATAATGAAGACAGGCATAGAACTCCCAACTCTCATCGAATACCACCGCCAACCGCTGCCCAGTCCGTTGGATGATGAGCTGCGCGGTGTTATCGCCGCATTACCCCATTCTCCCCGCAACTTATTTGGTATTTATGGTCATTGTGCGGCGACGATTGCTGTGCGGCAAGATGACCCTGATTGGTTACGAAGCGGGCTGCTGGGTACGGTGATAGCGAATGACGGGATGGACAATGGCCGTAAAATCGCCTTTACCCTAGCCGTCCCTCAACATTGTGCTATCAAATTAGAATTGGATTTGGTTGAACTGTTACGGAAACGGCCGTTTACGCCCATTCCCCCCTCGCTGACCACATTCAAAGTGCGAGCAGCACCCTCCTCAACCTTTGTGCTTATGGCTGGCGCGAATTGAAAACGGCTGACGGCCTAAAATATAAGCATGGTTGAGAGGCTGGAGATCGCGCCTGTCAGCCATTTCGACATGCTTCATTTTACGCAGGATGATTTTTACAGGTTGGGGGCGGGCACAAGGCCGCGCTCTCAACCTGTAAAAATGATTTACCCTGATTTGAACCATGTTGCTTAACGAAATAGACCAGAAATTGTGTGTCATAGAGTAGGTAAAGAGGACTTTGCCCGTATGCTTGCCGTCATGGACGATATGTGTTTTTTGATAGTATTACTATAAATAAAGACCAGCGATTTTATAGTAAAAAAGGAGTAATCTTATGAATTTTACAATCACTCTCTCCACTCTCATCATTGTTGTTTTAGTTTCCATTATCATCGGTATGATCGTAGGCATCCAGTTGGTCACTGCACGCTGATTGAACTATATCGCCCATTTCCACGCTTTGCGTAGGAATACCGTATTGAGCCGCTTCAATATCTTTTACAAAAATCAGTTCGGGATCATCGGGGTCGAGTTCATGAATATACCCCGCCGCTCGGTACTCCATGCGTGACAGCAGGCGTTGCATTCTGTGGTTTGACATATTTGTTGTGACATAAAACTTGGGCGTATCGCAAAGTTTTTCTAATGCGCTCAAGATCGCTTCGCCAATGCGCTGACTGCGATAATCAGCGTGGATCATGATCATGTCAACTTGTCCTTGATGGAAAAAAGCGTGATTAAATACGCCATAGCCAACGATTTTACCTTCGATTTCAGCTACGAGAACGGTATCTTCTTTCAACCATCGGTCTATAAATTCTGCGCGTGAAGGGTCGAATGGGACAATAGTGTCTAACGCTTTTAATGCGTGTGCATCGGGGATGACGGCCGTTCTAATTTGTAAAGTCTTGTTCATGATTTATTGAGAAGATCTCCCAATTTCAAAATAAGATCAACTGTGTTTTGAATTATGCCTGAGTTCATAGATAAACGCTGGTTTTTCCGCACACGCTGGGACGTATCTTCTCAAAAAATTGGGAACATGAGTACTGCAGATTTGGAAAAGAACAGATTGACTCGACTGACGCAATTTGTTCCTTTCTTAATTTGTTGTACTCACCCCGAAATATTGAAATGTTACAGCGTTTACTTGGCATGGCTTAAACTAGATAAAATCATTCGGCCCCGACGACTTCGTTTTTTAGGTTTAGGGAAACCGTGATGGGAAAATGATCTGATAACGTTCCTTCAATAACTTGGTACGCTTCCAGAATGACTTGCGGCGAGCTAAATACATAATCAATGCGCTGTGGCGGGATGGGGGGGACGACAGTATTATAGCCTGTCGTGTTGGAGCCGGCAGCATCCACTAATCCCGTTGCGCGTAACACATCAATGGCTTTTGTATCTGGCTTGGCGTTCATATCGCCAAGAAGGACAAACGGAATAGAGGTGTCTACGCAAGCATCTACAAGATCACGAAACATATCTACACGTCTGGGTAGATTGCCCGTATTATTCTCCTTAAAATCTGCTGTTGTTATATATGCTTTGCTAAAAACAACATGCGTAGAGACGAATTGTACCGTTCTGTTGTCAGTTAAAATATCAATAGCAACACAGCCGCTCGGCAGGATGCTTTCTTGAGAATAGATCACAGATTCAACTTTCTCAATGGGTAATTTGCTCAAAAAAGCGTTGCCGCTCATCGTTCCAATGGTTGAGCCGTACGCAGCGTGCATCTCTAAATTGTGGGATAACCAGAGGAGTGCATCCACACCACCGCTCAACAGAGACCCCCGATTGACTTCGTTTAAGGAGAGTATATCTACGTTTTGAGTACGTATAAGCTCTGCTTGTTGTTGAAGGGATAATCTTCCATACGCATCAATACTTTCGTGCATATTCCACTGCATTATATTGATCTCCTGACCGATTGAAGCGATTGGCTTTATGACGATTTGATCCCGTTTCACGCTGAGAGGGGCGATTAGAATGGAGAGTAATAGGATAACGGCCGTTCCTTTCCAAACTATTGGCGACAAAGCGGTGAAGTCAGATGGGTACGGTTTTTGCAGAACGGTTTTCCAGAAAAGTACGGCACTGAGCATACTGACAAATACAAAGGTATATTTGGGCATTCCAGTCGTATAAAATAGGACGATTAGCAAAATATAAGCGATAAAATTAAATAGATAAATTTTCTTGACTTGTGTTATCGACTTGTTGCCAGAAAGTGAAAAAATCTTTTTTAAGGCAAGGGCAACCATAAGCGTGCTACTGATCTCCATGATATACAGGGCGACAATATATTGCCATGCCGATCCAGTAGCAGTGATGAGAATGGAGCTAAACAAAAGCGACCATGGCAAAAGGGAGGATATACGCTTTTTGCAGCGTGTGGAAGCCCAGCGTATGGCTAGGATGCTTAAAAAGTTGCCGATTAGCAGGAACAATAATCCTGTTTCTAATGCCCAGCCTGTCTGTTGCAGAATGCAGGACACGTCGCTGTAAAGATGTTGGCTAAAAAAGAAATAAATGCCAAGCAGGAGTACTCCCCACACTGACGGATGGGTATTGTTGGTGGAGTGCAGCCCGTTTTGGGGGGTGATGATAAAGGTTAACCCTGTCAGGATGATGGATAAGGGAATGACGATGAATAACGGCCGTCCCCCTTGCTGCCAGCTTAAATCTAATGTCCATAAAGCTCCGCGCAGGGCGGTGTCGAGCATCATGGCGGCCGCTATTCCTATAGAGAGTATGTCTCCCGTTATCCATCGTTGGGAACGGGACGCTTGATATACGCTTAGAAAGTAGGCGATGAATAAAATAAGGCCGCCGCTGGCGATAAAATAATCTATGATGGCGTTATGGTTCAATTGCTCGGCAACTCTTAGGATACTTAATCCAATACTTATGCGGAACCACCAAGAGGTAAGGGTGGGGGGATGGATACGTTTTAACAGCACCCAAGGGACGAACCCCGTCAGGATTATTATGAAGATGATGATGATTGGGATGTACTGTATATTGAGCGGGGCGAACTGTGCAAATCCCCACATGCCGCTGGTTGCGAGTACACGCAGGAAGAGTAATCCAAATCGTGTAACGAGTACTATTTGAAGCAATAGGGCGTATTGACGTATATGTTGGCGTTGTAACATAGTCTGTTTAGGGGCGGGGATTTATTAGACCCTCGCCCCTTTCTATGAGCTGCTATCCAATTGTTTGGCAAGCCTTGACTGTAATTACCTGTTGAGAGAACAGGGATGGCTTTAATGAGGCGGCGTTGTGGGGGGTAATGCGTGTCGGTGGTTATTTATAATGTCAGCGATGATTTGTTTAGGCAACGGCCGTCACTCAAACAAACCACCTCTTCTATCTCTTATTTTACACATTTCTCTTTTGTAGTCACGCATTTTGGCGACGAATAAAAGAAATAAGGTATCTTTTCAGTATTCTGGGAAGACTTGACAAATTTTCCTAATGATACTCGTGTAAAATAAAGTACTGATGAAATTAATCAAGTCTTGTTGTAATATCTCAATAAATTGGGGCAAAGACTTGACAGGTTTCATAAGAGTCTCGCGTTTTACACGAGAGTATTATAGAAAACCTGTCAAGTCTCCCTGAAATTTTGAGAAGATACGTCTTGTCCACTAAACAAACAACGGCCGTTGCCCAAAACGCCGCGCCAACGCAGGCCGCCGCCGACCAACCCACGATTTATGCCGTGTGTGATTTAGGAATTGCCCAGAGTGGTGAGGAGAAGACAGACACCAGCGGCTAGGCTGATCACTATGCAAAAGCTTTTGCATAGCCTCAGAACAGCAAAAAAAAACGACGCAGGAAAAAAAGGGGCAAAAAAATAAAATGCTTTCCCGAAGCCTTTTTTTGCTCCTTTTTTTATCGCGTGTTTTTTCTGCGGTAAGCAGCACATGGCCTTCACCATAAAACTTGAATCCAATCATCACGAAGGGCGCAAGGTGCGGCGGGGCGTGTGGCGAAGCCGCCGCGCCGCCGCGCCGCCGTGCCCGTTCCTGGAACGCGGGGATCGTTGGCATGGACGGCAGACTTGGCCGTACACGGCACAGCGGAGACAACGGGCGCAAGGTGCGCGAATGCGCGGCGCAGTGCCCGTTGGCGGAGCGGTCGGCACTCACCAAAACGAATTTGGTTAATTGCTTGACTTAAAAGCAACAGGTTGTTATATTACCGAAAAGCGACTACCGAAAAGCAACAGAGAGGCAAAAGATGGATAGAGAACGATTGGAAGGAACAACTATTTTTGTTAGAAATTTTGGGCGTGGCCGTAGCCGCATCACGGTAATTGAGCCAGCAGATACAACGGAATATGATCCGATTCGGATATCGGGTTGTTCTATTATTTTGTTTAATAAGAGCGTGGTTTCTGATCTAAGTAAATTTTATAGGCGGGTGTCGTCGCGGCCAAAACGAAATGAAGTATTTCCCGGCGGGATTGGTTCCACAGCTGATCAAAGTTTGAAGCAGTTTTTGAATTTATACACGGCCGTTTCAGGAGTACCCCATGATCGATAAAGCCCTACTCCCCATCGAGCAGCGCACCGTTGTTTTTTACGATGATGAATTAACGGCCGTTTTAGTCGATGACGACAACGGCCGTACCATCTACGTCCCCATCCGCCCCATTTGTGACTTTATGGGTTTGAATTGGGACGGCCAACGGCGGCGCATCAAACGTGATGCTGTGTTGTCTCAGGAAATTATGTCCGTCGTCGTAACGACGACGAACATAGATCCTGCCAGTCGTCGGCCGCACAGCAGTGTATTGTCAGCATTGCCACTTAAATACATTCCTGGCTGGCTCTTCGGCATCAATGCCAACCGTGTAAAACCAGAACTGCGCGACAAAATAATCAAATATCAGCGTGAGTGTTACGATGTGCTTTCCGACGCTTTCCGCGACGGCCGTTTAACCCTTGACCCCGACTTTGGCGACTTGCTAAAACTGGACACGCCATCAGTACAAGCGTACAAAGCGGCGTTGGCCGTCGTGCGATTGGCGCGAAATCAAATCATTTTAGAATCGCGGGTAGACAGCCACGAACTGCGTCTGGAAACCATCGAAGCTGAACTCAGCGACCCCGCCCGTTTCATTACAAAATCACAGGCGATGCACATCAGCCAATCCGTAAAACTGATTGGGATAGAATTAGGCAAGTCGTCTGGCCGTAACGCCTTTCAAGGCGTGTACGGCGAACTGTACCGCCGTTTTGAAATCCCCTCCTACCGCGAACTACCCGCCAACCGCTTCGATGAAGCGATGCGCTTTTTGACTGATTGGTATAAATCGTTGGTTGGGGATTAACGGCCGTTAAAAACAAAAAAATCAAGCCATCCCCCGAACTCGTCGAAAAGTTTGGGGCAACTTGATTAAAATCGTACTTTACCAATTGAATAGCAAAGTATACAAGATATGACCGAAAACGGCCGTTTCTTTTGTGGGCGATACAAGACTCGAACTTGTGACCTCTACGATGTCAACGTAGCGCTCTAACCAACTGAGCTAATCGCCCTTAAGTGTGCAGAATATCGTGACAAATGGACGGGGAGGATTATACCCATCTTCCTGTCAGCGTCAAACCTGCTTGAATTCTCATTTATGGGTAAAATCTGGCTATGTTTAAACTTTACTTCACCCAGCTTTCAGTCGGTTATTTGACGCAGGCGATTTTTTCGCTTGTTTTTGTGTTGTATCTTGTACAACGTAAAGACCGTTCGACCTCGACACGCTTGTTGACTGCGGCGATATGGGGTGCTGTAGGCTATTGTCTTGGCCGCTTCTTTTACAAATCATTACCACTCCACTCTATATGGCAATCATATGCACAACTCATGCAATTTTTGTCTGTCATCACAATGACTTGGTATCTTATTCAATTTTCGTACCATCTGCCTCGTTTTTTACCGAGCATGAGGACGGAGCATAAAATTGTCAGGATAGTGGCGAGGATCAGCACGATAATAGCTGTTATTATTACTATCCAAATTACGATGTTCCGCACAACTAGCTTGCTTTATATGTATATTTTGGCTCATATAGGCGTGGGACACCTTTGGGCATTATCCGTTTTATTGCGGCGCACAGTGTTATTTGAAGAAGACGGCCGTTCATGGGTTTATAAATTAATTCAGCCGCAGACTGAAGCAGCCCAGAGCAACCGCTCTTATACAACAGCCATCGTTGTCGTGATTGCTGGGTCTGTCATCTCACTGCTTATGAGTATAGGCTTATTTGAGCGTTCTATTGGAAACCTTACACAGACCGTTTTCACATTACTCAATATCTTTCTTTTTGCGCTCAGTTATCTCAATTATGCGACCGAACCGACCACTATTCATGCTAAGTTAGTAGGTATTCCCCTCTTTTTCGTGCTTCTTGTTTTGGGAGTTCTCCCCTTTTGGGGAACATCCTTTTATGAACAAGAGTATGAACCGGGTGTATATGCTGTTGTTGGTCATACGACCAAATTTTTTCCGCAAGCGGATGGCGGGTATACGGCCGTTTCTACCCCTTCACAATTCCGTCCCCCATCTGGAATAAAACTTGATATTGAAGATGATGGTGCCTGCCACACCGTCCTCACCTCCTTCCCCTTTTACGGCAAGCAGTATGACAATATATGCATTAGCGATAATGGGTTTGTCACTATCGGAGAAACGTCAACCTCTCGCGCAGCTATCCAATATGGACAATTGCCCATCATCGCCGCGCTGATGATGGATATGAAGCCAGATGAAGGGGGGGCGATATGGCTGGAAGAGGCAGATGATCATCTGACAATCAGCTGGGACGCGCTACCTAACAGTTCCTCTCCAGCCGCCAACACAGTTCAGCTTACTCTATACCCTGATGGACAGATAGACATCACCCATGAGCAAATAGGCAGCAAGCAAAAATATGGCTCTGACCTAGTAGAAGGAGCGTGGTTGATTGGCCTGCAATCGGGTCAGAATAGGCATACGCCGCAAATGATTGAACTGCCTCTAGCACAAGAACATAAATTTGCGGCTGGTCACTCCATTTTACATTCATACCAGATGACGTTTCGCGGCTATTTAGATGAGCGGATGCGCCCTTTGATATGGTTAATCCTTGCAGCAACGGCGTTGATATTGCTGGGTATCCCTATCTTTATCAAGAGAGGGTTGACGATGCCCTTGAACAATCTCATCATGGGTATGAAAAATGTAGATGATGGCGATCTCACCGTTATTGTTCCCATTATGTACAATGATGATATTGGGCGTATGACCGCATTATTTAACAGGATGGTCAGCTCGCTTAAGCAGGCGGATGTCCTCAAAAATGAGTTTCTGGCTAATACCTCCCATGAATTACGGACACCGTTGAATGGGATCATTGGTTTGGCTGAATCTATGCTTGCTGGTGCGTCTGGCGATTTATTAGATGAGCAGGAGCGTAATTTGGGATTGATCGCCCTTAGTGGACGGCGATTAGCCAGTTTAGTCAACGATCTGCTCGATTTTTCTAAATTGAAGCATGAGGGATTATTACTGCACCAACGGCCGTCTGATTTGCACGCCATCACTGAATTAGTAGTGATGATCTCTATGCCGTTGGCACAGGAAAAAGGGGTGCATTTGTTCAATAATGTTCCCACCGATCTACCCCTCGCCCATGCAGATGAGGAGCGTTTGCAACAAGTGCTGCACAATCTCATCGGTAACGCGGTGAAATTTACGGAGACAGGCGAAATTGAAGTGTCGGCAAGGGTGCTGTTGAATAATAAGTTTGTCGAATTATGGGTACGAGATACGGGTGTTGGTATTTCTGACACACAATTAGAACAAATTTTTAAGCCGTTTGAACAAGCGGATAACAGCACTGCTCGCGTATATGGCGGCACGGGGCTGGGCTTATCAATCAGCAAAAAGATTGTGGAGCTGCATGGCGGCGAGATTTATGTGGAATCGCAGGTCGGCACGGGGACGACGTTCCGTTTTACATTACCACGCTGTTCGGACGAAGAGATGGAAATGGAGATGGCTGTGCGGCAAACGGCCGTTTCCGCTCTGCATCCCGTCTCCACCATTCGAGATGCGGTGGAAAGAAAATATGTACAAAGATCACTCCACTCTGTCCCCTTCGATATTAATCAAGGAAAAATCATTTTTGTTGTTGACGATGAGATGGTCAACCTGCAAGTGATGATCAACTATCTCCGTCCACAAGGGTATCAAGTTATCACCGCTCTTAGTGGAAAAGATGGATTACAGCAGATAGAAGACGGGCTGCGTCCCGATCTCATCCTGCTGGATGTGATGATGCCGCGCATGACTGGGTATGAAATGTGCGAATTTGTGCGTGAACAATACTCAATGCAAGAACTGCCGATCATTATGCTTTCCGCTCGCAATCAAGTGAGCGATTTAGTGCGTGGATTTACAGCCGGTGCTAACGATTATTTGACCAAACCGCTCTCGCAAGAGGAGCTTCTCACCCGTATTCGTTCACATCTGCAAATAGCAGAGACTGTTCGTGCATACGGCCGTTTTGCCCCCAAAGAAACCCTGTATCTGCTCAGAAGAAAAAATATCACCGATATACAGCTCGGCGATCAAGTTGAACGAGAGATGAGCATCCTTTTTGCCGATATACACAACTTCGCCGCTATATCCGAACGCATGGACAGCGAAGGGATATTCACGCTTATCAACACAATAGCCGGCCGTCTTAACCCCATCATTCGCCAATATGATGGATTTGTCGACAGATATATTGGCGACTCGCTCATGGCTGTTTTTCCGCAAACGGCCGATGATGCCGTTCACGCAGCTATCGCCATTCAAAAAGAGATTACCGCTCTCAACACAATGTATACAAAATCAGGAAACGATCCTATAAAAATAGGAATTGGCATTCATACAGACAGTGTCAAACTCGGTATACTTGGAGAAAAAGAGCGGATGGAAAGCAGTATCATTGCCGATGCCGTCAATGTTTCGGCCTATATTGAACAGTTGACCAAGAGGTATGATGTCGGCATTCTCATCAGCGAGAACAGTATTACCAAAGTAGATGACCCCGCCGCCTGTAAATGCCGCTTTATGGATCGGATGAAGAGGGAAAAACAGGAGATACTCGCGGTTTACGAGATATTTGATGGTGACCACAGAAAGCGCAAAAAAGCGGCAACACAAACTATTTTTGAACAAGGGTTGAACAGTTATTACGACCGTGATTTTAGGAATACGATCTCTTGTATGAAACAGGTGCTGGTAGTTATGCCAGATGATCTCATCACTGTTGCTTATTTGGAACAAGCAGAGAAATTACTGCATAGCACCGTCCCCGATAGCTGGGATGGATTATCCTGCATGATTGAAAGCGATTGACAATACTGTTAGGAACGAGAATTTAATACCTTGTGGAACTTCAAATTGTCATTCCCGCCCCTGTCCTCACGAAGGTGGGGATCGGGGCGGGAATGACAACTTTGGTAGTTAAATAAATCCTCGTTCCTTACAAGAAAGAGCAGCAAAGAAAAACGGGATAGAGCTATTCTATTTTATAGCTCTATCCCGTGTTTGTTCTATCAGTATAATAAAAACGTAGCTGCTTTGGAGCACAGATCAGTTCACTCCTCCAAGAGTGAACTAATCCCTTCAGATGCAAACCTGCAAACTTACAAACCCGCAACCCACGCAAGGTCTAACGCTTCCAGCTTTTCACGAGTGGGATTGCCCGTAACAGCATCCCATCCAGAGTGGGCGTAATACTGATCTTTCGCCGTTTCTAACTCTTCAAAAGTGAAGTTGAACCCGTCCGAACGGCCGCCTTTCAACGCCTTTGTCAACTTCTTGGGCAACCGATCATCCTCGCGGGTGATCCCTTCCCGGGCATTGAACGCACGCTGCAAATTCACGCCGCGCTCGCCTACAAGGAGAAGCTCTTCGACCGTCATATCCCAGCCCGTGACCGCGTTGATTGTGTCTACCAACTGCCCCGTGCTGTACAGATGCCATGAGGGGCCAAACACAAATTGGCACGCAGTCGCCGAGTCCAAAGCGTTGTATAAGTGCATGGTGACAGCGGCAAAACGTACCTTTTCATCCGTCAAACTATATTGCTCTTGTTGCTCATAGAAGCCAATTTCTGCCAGCCGCTCCTTGTACCATTTGAACCCGCCTTCATATGCGGGATCATGCTCTGATGCTTCGTGGTCTGCTCCGTATGGGTTGACGGAGTAGACAAGTCCCAGCATTCGTTTGACTTGCGGCATGTGGGCGGGATATTCCATCTTGCGTCCTGTCACCGTTAACTCTTCACTGCCGTGCCCAATTTTTTCGGCGGCACGAACGGATCCTTCTGCCAATATATCGCCAAATCCATCCCGCTCGCCAATCTGCTTCACGAGCGCGATCATCGCTTCCGCATTGCCCCAGTTGAGCGCAAGCCCGCCCGTGTCGGCAACGGTGATCATCTCTTGCTCATACGCATCAAATGCCCATGCCAATGTTGCCCCGCAAGAGATGGTGTCCAGCCCGTATTGGTTGCACAGTTGGTTGGCGTGGGCGATGGCGTTGAGATCGGATACGCCGCAATAAGAGCCAAAAGTTGCCAATGTTTCATATTCCGGCCCGCCAAAATGGGGGTCAACGGGGAACGGCCCTTCAGTCACTTGGACAACCCGTTTGCAACGCACAGAACAGGCGTAGCAGGTATCGTTTCCATAGCGGTCTTGCTCCCCTTCGGCTGCGCCCAGCATGATGGTGTCGTGCATGGTCGTGCCATTGATCGCATCTGCGCCTTCAAAAACGCCTGAACTCCAGTTGCGGGTTGGCAAGCCGCCCGATTTTTGCTGCCCTGCTAGAACGCCGGGCGTACCGTATTTTTTCATGCTGCCCACGCCAGATTTGGCGATATTGGCCGTCCCCCATTTGGAAATCTCTTTGAACGCCGCTTTATCGGCGATGGCGGGACGGTTTTTGCCGCGCACCGCAATCGCTTTGAGGTTTTTGGAACCCATTACCGCGCCCATCCCCGTACGGCCGTTTGCCCGATTACTCATGCTGATCAAAGCCGCATAGTTGACCAATTTCTCACCGCCTGGTCCAATTTGCAACACCTCAATCTTCTCATCCTTATGCGCTTGGCGGATGATCGCTTCTGCTTTATCCGTCATCTTGCCCCATAAATGGGATGCGTCGCGTAACTCCGCTTCCCCATCTTTGATCCAGAGGTAGACTGGTTTTTCGGATTTGCCATGAATGACAATGCCGTCGAAACCTGCGAATTTCAGTTCGGCCGGCCAGTAGCCGCCCCCTTGTGAATCGCCAATCGCATCAGTCAGCGGCGATTTGGCGCAAGCGGTGATCCGACTTTGCCCCGATATAGCCGTCCCTGTGAGAACGCCGACCATCAAAGCTAAGGTGTTTTCTGCACCGAGCGGATCGGCGTTGGCCGGGGTGTGTTTGAGAACGTAATGGGTCGCCATTGCGCTGCCGCCCAAATACCTGCGGTAAAATACGGAAGACGGCCGTTCCACCTCAATTTCTCCTTTTGTTAAATCAACATGCAAAATCTTTCCATGAAATCCGTAAGACATTTCCAAACTCCTTGAGCGAGCCACAATTGCCGCTCTTTATCGTTATATTTGACATGGTTCATTTTACGCAAGACGATCTTTACACCTTGAGGGCGGGCGCAAGGCCGCGCTCCTACAATTTACTCCTATAGGGGCGACCCTTGTGGTCGCCCCTTTATGCAACAATTGTAAAGATGATTCACCCTAATTTGAACCATGTCCTATATTTTAATTTATCCACCTGCTGCTGGGCGGAAAACTTCTACTATATCACCATCATATAAGACAGTACTCTCATTTTCTATCAACTCTTCGTTTATGGCTATTTGAATATGACCATCCAGAGAGAAACGGCTGATCAGCGTGCTTACTTTGATCGTCTCGCTCTTTTTGAATTGTAAGGTTAAACGGCCGTTACTCCCCTCTGGTAAATGATCGCGCAATGCGCCGTGCAAATGAATATGGATGTGCATACTTTTCCCTTTCGTGCTAATAGTAAGCTATAGCAAGAGTATAAGCGGCTGTGGGATGTTTGCAAAACGAGTCAGTAGAAGTGACAGTCACTTTGGATTCAAATTTTGACCCCCGCTCTCTATCCCTCGCTTTTGATTTCTGTTATACTTGGCGTATGAGCTTTTCAATTGGCGCTGAGATTGGCGCATACACGATTACAGAGGAACTTGGTAAAGGCGGTATGGCGACCGTCTACAAAGCACATCACAACAAGTTGGCGCGTGATGTTGCTATCAAGGTGATGCACCCTACCTATAGCGGCGAAGCAACATTCATCCGCCGTTTTGAGCGTGAAGCACGCGTTGTTGCGCGGCTGGAACATCCGCATATCGTCCCCGTTTACGATTACGCCGTCCATGATAACCATCCCTATTTGGTGATGCGCTACATTAAGGGCGAAACGCTGAAGGATCGATTGAGCGAAGGCAAATTGTCGAAAGGCGAACTAGTGCGTTTGATAGATGCCATCACCGACGCGCTCGATTACGCGCATGGGGAAGGGGTATTGCACCGCGACATCAAGCCATCGAATATCTTGCTCACGGCTGGGCGCGGCGTGTACATCACCGATTTTGGCTTGGCACGGGTGATGCAGTCGGGTGAATCCACCTTGTCGCACGGGATGATTATGGGGACTCCCCATTACATCTCCCCCGAACAGGCAAAAGGAGTAGCGGAGTTAGACGGCCGTGCCGACCTCTATTCGCTTGGTGTTATCTTATACGAGATGATGACCGGGCGCGTCCCCTTCCGTGCTGATTCTGATTTTTCCATCATTCACTCCCAAATTTTCGATCCGCCGCCGCTACCCAGCACACTCAACGACAGCATCAGACCCCGATTAGAGATGATGCTGCTCAGAGCATTAGAAAAAGAGCCAGAAAATCGGTTTAGCACGGCGGGCGAGATGGCCGCCGCGCTCCATCACGCTTTAGACGATATGCCGAGCGATATCTCGCCTGTCGGCACAGCCGCCCTGCCCGATTACACGCCAATGGCGATGACGCAAGTGGCGATGGATGACCTGATTGAGGAAGATACACCGCCAACTCCTCCACCGTTGCCAACTCCCCCGCCACTAAGAGAACCGTCCCCAGAGCCAGTCATGTCCGAGCTGTCCCCGCCGAAGAAGAAGGGGAAGAAACGAACGGCCGTTTTGATTGGCAGCGGCATTTTTCTCCTCCTGTTTCTCGCCGTTGGTATGATGTTCATCATGCGGGAGATGAACGGAGATGAAGGGTATGGGGATGAAGATGTCAGCATCGCTGATACCGATCTAGAACCACCAGAAGATCAACTTCCCGCCCCTGATATGCCCAACGAAGATGCGCCGCCACGTCCATTATCAGACAACGATCCCAACTCTATTTCTATTGATGTAGGAATAGACTCCCTGCGCCCTCTAGGAGATTTAATAGCGTTGGTTGAAAACCATGAAGAAGGCCAACTTTCGGCGACCGAACTTGCACTTGTCTATTTAGAGAATGGTAATTGGGATGAGGCGACCGATCTTATTGAACGGCACTTCTCTAATGCAAAAAATCCAGCCGCTCTTGTGCAAACGGCCGAGATTCTGATAGAAGACGGTCATGTCGAATTAGCCTATATCATATTAGAGCAGGCAATGGCTCAATTTGAAGACACTCCCCGCCTGCTTAATGGCGGCAGAGTACAGCGTATGCTGCTGATCATTAATATTTGGTACCAAGATATGGGCGGCGTACAAGAGTTGGCCGAGCGCATTGTACAATACCCATCATCAGCAAATCAGCCTGTCATCTCTATGGCAGAAGCGTATGCACTGGCTCATGCGGCTGGTGAAACATCTCCCGCCGAAGAGTTATTAGTACCGATGACTGATGAAGAACACCCATACAAGGCTGACGCTTACTTTGTGCTAGGCCTTTTGGCTGATGAGTTGGAACAAGGTGATGATGCAACTTATTTTTTGGAGCAAGCCTTAGAAGCAAATCCACCTAATTGGATGCGGACGCTTATTGAATACTCAATGGAACAGGAATAATTATGAGAACCCCTTTTATCGCAGGAAATTGGAAAATGAATAAAACGGCCGCTGAAGCCGTGACCTTTTTGAACGAAATTAAAGATGCGTTGGACAAGATCGAAGGTGTAGATATTGCCGTTTGCCCGCCCTCCATCGCCATCCCCGCCGTCGCTGAAGTTCT
Organism: Anaerolineae bacterium; assembly: GCA_015486215.1. GTDB lineage: Bacteria > Chloroflexota > Anaerolineae > Promineifilales > Promineifilaceae > S016-13. Next base: position 19,701 of record WFSA01000242.1, read on the forward strand.
TAGCGGCAGCAAAGTCGGCGTAGGCGCACAAAATATATGCGGCGCAGAGAGCGGCGCATTTACAGGTGAAATTGCCGCCAATATGATCACCCCCTTCTGCCAATACGTCATCATCGGCCACTCCGAACGGCGTGCCTATTTTGGCGTTTTGGACAGCTGGGTCAACCAAAAAGCGAAAGTCGCTCTGGCACACGGCTTAACCCCCATCATTTGCGTGGGCGAAAGTTTAGAGCAAAATGAAGCGGGCGAGACGGTTTCTTTTGTCAGCGGACAGGTCAAAGCCGCTTTTGATGGCTTCACCGCCGAGCAAGCCGCTTCTTGCGTCATCGCTTATGAACCGATTTGGGCGATTGGCACAGGAAAATCCGCCAGCGTAGAGCAAGCTGGCGGTATCATCCACGACAGTATCCGTGTCCCTCTCGCCGAAATGTTTGGCGAAGAAACCGCCCAAGCAATTCGCATTCAATATGGCGGCAGCGTCAAAGAAGGCAATATCGCGGCGTACATGAGCCATCCCGATATTGACGGCGCACTCGTCGGCGGAGCCGCGTTGAAAGCGGGCTTTGTTGAGCTAGTCGCCAACGCTGTCTGAGAAAATGAGAAGCGTTCCATGCAGGGCGACCCAGCGGGTCGCCTCTACAGGACTATTCCGTCCCGATGCCTTTCATCCTCACTGCAATTGCATTTCCTCTATTGCTGTTCATGCAGCGATGGGTGCATACGCATTTACACGGGTTGGCACTATTGCTGATGGGCACTCAGGAGCGGGCGGCGATTGTGTATGCGCTGGTGTTGCTGCCGGGCGTTTTTTTGCATGAAGCGAGCCATTGGGTGATGGCAAAATTGATGGGGGTTCGCACGGCCGCTTTCTCGCTCATCCCCCGTCGTAAAGCGGATGGATCGATCCAACTTGGGTATGTGGCGTATTACAAAACGGCCGCTCTCGGCCCCATCCGTGAAAGTTTGATTGGCGGTGCGCCGCTGATTGCGGGAACGGCCGTTACCCTGCTTATCGGCTTCAAAATTTTTGACTTGTCGGGGGTGTTGACGGCCGTTCAATCGGGCGATATAGCCGCATTAACCGCCGCTTTGCGCCAGATACTCCAAGTTGACGACTTTTTCGTCTGGCTTTATCTTGTCTTTGCCGTCAGCAATGGGATGATGCCCAGCGCATCAGACAGGCGTGCATGGCCGGCATTTTTGGCAATGATGGGCGGGGCGGCATTTTTTCTTTTTCTGCTGGATATGCAAGCGGTCTTGTGGCGAGGATTGGCCGTGCCAACGGCCGTTATCTTCGGCTATCTCGGTCTCGTCCTGGGAATGGCAGTCGCCGTCGATTTAACAGCTATGCTCCTCCTCCTCATCTTAGAATCAATTGTGAGTAAAATCAAAGGAGTCAATGTCGTTTACAACTGATCTGCCCCTTCGCAACTCGGCTACGGCATCGCCGCCGGCACAAGATAATCACCAGCTGCCCATCCTTTCGTCCCATCTGGCAATTCCAATTGCCACCAGAGCAGATCATTCCCTTCGTCTGGGCCGTCAATAATCAAAACGACCATCCCCTCAGCCGCCACAAGGACGGGGGAATTATTGACGCTCGGCCCGCCGCGCACCGTCACGCCGATACCGCCCGTATTTGCCACTTCGGCATAAAAGCCGACGGTGATTTCTGGGGGAGCAACGGCCGTATCTGGCGTTGGGATCGGGGTCAAGGTGGGGATGGGAGTCAATGTCGGTGAGATCGGTGTCTCTGTCGGGATGGGGCTGGGGGGGGCGGTCAACACAATAATCGTCGGCGGTGATGCCGCCAAATCAACAGGCGGCTGCAACAAAAAAGCGTTAATGATAAACCAGCCGACCAATAATCCAGCCAGCGCAACCAACACCCCGCCGCTTAACCAAAGCCACTCCACCGGCTCTTTTTCTACATTATTCTGTTCATTTTTATCCACTCCATCCTCATGTGGATTAGGTGGGATTTTATATTCAGCCATGCGGCAATCATACAGCGAGGCGGCGAAGTTGCAAAGTGGTAGAGCAGGACGCAAAATTGGACATTAATTGTACAGCTGAACACAGATAGAAAGATAAAGGTTCTGCGGTAGGGCGATTGCAACCTCCAAACCGCACTGTTAAATTCCAAATTTACACCGTTTTTAGCAGATCCGCAATTGACATAAGATGCGAATTGCGGGGAATTTATGCGTTATGATTGTCGTGATCGTACTTCTCAATAAATCGTGGATAAGACTTGACAAATTTCATCAGCACTTTATTTTACACGAGTATCATTAGGAAAATTTGTCAAGTCTCCTCAGAATACTGAGAAGATACTCGTGATCGGTTTTTTCGATTTTCGATCACGAAAACGATCACGATCACGAATTAAGGCGAGGTTGCAATCGCCCTAATCCGTGAACCTCGCAACCCCGCCCGCTCCGCCTTATAATCCTACGTATGAAAAAACATGCTTCTACAGTATTGAAGGTAAGCGTCACCATCATTGGGTTGGTGTACGCATTGAGCAAAGTACCGTTGAACACCCTTGCCGATTCGTTTCAGCATTTGAATTGGGGCTGGGTGGCGGTCACCTTTGTTTTGATGGTGTTGGGGTTGTTCATGCGGGCGTATCGCTGGCTGATGCTGTTGCGCGGCTTGAAAACGGCCGTCAGCTTTCGTCGTCTAGCCGAGTTGTACATCGTTGGTAACTTCTTCAACACCTTTTTGCCCTCAGGCTTTGGCGGCGATCTTGTGCGGGTGATGGAAGTGTCCCAAGATATGCCGGGCGACATCGCCGCGGGCACCGTGATTGTAGATCGGTTGACGGGATTGCTGATGTTATTTGGAATGGCACTGCTCGCTCTGCCATTCCGCCCCGACAACTTTCCGCCCGAACTGCTTTGGCCAGTTGTCGGGGTCTCCGTCATCGGGTTGATTGGCGGATTTGTGCTGTTAGAAGGGTCGCTTATTCGGCGATTTGGCGGCTGGCTGCCGAATAAATTGTCGGTGACTGATCCACAACGGCCGTTAGCCAAACTTCTCAATGCGGTGCAGGGATGCGGCTGGCGTGCCGTCGGCAGAGCGTTCTTGGTATCGGCCGTTTTTGATGGTATGTTGGCAATATGGTGGATGACGACAGGGTTCGCGCTTGGTTTAGATCATATTGGATACACCTATTTTTTGATAGTGATTCCGATCCTGTCCGTCTCAATGATAGTGCCGTCAGTCGGCGGGCTGGGCGTACGCGAGGCCATCGCCCCCTTGCTTTTTGCTGGTGCAGGTTTGCCTGCTGGGGAAGCGGTCACCCTATCCTTGCTCGTCTTCGTTACCCAGCGAGCCACAGGAATGTTAGGTGCACCCCTGTATTTGTATACATTGTGGCGGGATAGATAGATCACGCAGATTAAAACTTAAAATTCTGCCCGAGTTTTGATACATAAAAATGGTATCCTCTTAAAAAAGCGGGGAAATTATTTTGTTTTTAGTATGACTACAGCGGATGATGAAAATGGGCGGATGTTTTTTCGACTGCATCATTCGTTTATTCCTCTCATCTGTTGTAGTCACCCCGAAATATTGAGTAGTTACCTAATTTGTAACTACTCAGCCATTGTCCAAATTAACCACAAAGACACGAAGAACACGAAGTTTTTTAAGATTTTCTTGTATCTTCTCAGTATTCTGGGGAGACTTGACAAATTTTCCTAATGATACTTGTGTAAAATAAGGTGCTGATGAAATTTGTCAAGTCTTGTCCCGATTTATTGAGAAGATACATTTTCTTTGTGATCTTTGCTTCTTTGTGGTGAAATAATTGATAGGCTGAGTAGTTACCCTAATTTGAACCATGTCCATTTCTTTAATCCGTGCCTATCCGCTAAATCCGCCCCATCCGCGTTCCTTTTGAATAATGCCCTAAAACCTGTGTTTATCCGTGCAATCCGTACCCCATTCAAACAGTGATAAACGGCCGTTCCTCCCCTCTCATCTGTGCTACAATACCGCCATGAAAATGGAAAAAAGTATAATCGAAAACACCCCGTCTCCGCGCACGCGTAGCTCCATCGCCCATGATTTGCGGCGGTTGGGGGTGACGGAGGGGATGATATTGGTCGTCCATGCGGCGATGAGCGCATTGGGCTGGACAAACGGCGGCCCCATCGCTGTTATTCAAGCGTTGCAAGATGTGTTGACCCCATCAGGCACGCTGATTATGCCTGCCCATAGCGGTGAATACTCCGATCCTGCCGAGTGGCAAAATCCGCCCATCCCGAAAACGTGGCATCAAGAGGTGCGCGACAATATGCCCGCCTTTGACCCCGCCATCACCCCGACCCGCTCGATGGGACGCATTGCCGAGTCGTTCCGCTCGTGGCCGAATGTGCGTCGCAGCAATCATCCCCATCTATCATTTGCTGCATGGGGCAAGAGGGCGGAAGAAATCACGGCCGTTCACCCCCTCACCCCCGCATTAGATCACCGTTCCCCGTTGGGACGGGTATATAAATTGGGCGGCTATGTGTTGCTGATGGGTGTCGGCTTTGGCAATAACACATCGTTCCACATGGCTGAGTACCGTTTGCCAAAGGCAAAAATGGTGAAGATGGGTGCGCCTGTGATGGAAAACGGCCGTCGCTTATGGAAACAATTTCAAGATATTGATTTCGACGAAGAGGATTTTCCCCGCATTGGTGAGGCGTTCGAGAAAGCGGCCTCCGTCATTAATGGCAAAGTCGGCTCGGCCGATTGCAAACTGTTTTTGCAGCCCGATGCGGTCGATTTTGCTATTGAGTGGATGAAAGAGAATCGGGCATAATCGTTTAAGTTGAATTAAAGTGACAGTCACGGGGCGAACGGACTTGATTTCCCCGAAACTATACGCCCCGTGACTGTCACTTTTACTGAATGGAACGCGGGTGGAGCGGATCAACGCAGATTTTTCTATTTTATCCGCGTTTATCCGTTCAATCTGCGTCCTATTTATTCACAATGTAGTAAGTATCTTCTCAGTATTCTGGGGAGACTTGACAAATTTTCCTAATGATACTCGTGTAAAATAAAGTGCTGATGAAATTTGTCAACTCTTGTCCACGATTTATTGAGAAGATACCTTAATTAGGTGTAATCACCCTGAAATACTGAGAAGATACTCAATGTATATATTATGCTGTAATTTGTTGGAGATAGATTGCATAAGCAACCGTCAATGCAGATCATCTCTCCCTTCTTATGTTTAATAAAATCTTGATCGCTAATCGGGGCGAAATTGCCCATCGTATTATCAATGCGTGCCGCGAATTGGGCGTGCGCTCCGTCGCCATTTATGCCGAGCCAGACACGCATGCAAGATGGGTGCGGCTGGCTGACGAGAGCTATCCGTTGGCCGGTATCAGCGCGGCGGAGACGTATCTTAATCAGCAAGCGGTGTTGGATATTGCCCAAAAATGCGGCGCGGATGCGATCCATCCAGGGTATGGATTTTTGAGCGAAAACGCAGATTTTGCTGCCGCTTGCGCTGAGGCTGCCATCACGTTTGTCGGTCCCAGCCCAGAGGCGATGCGGCTGATGGGAGATAAAGCGTCGGCGCGGGAAGTGGCCGAAGCGGCGGGCGTGCCGACTCCGCCCGGCGTGGACGGGGCGGGGATGGGGGATGAGGAGTTGCGGGAAACGGCCGTTGCCATCGGTTTCCCCGTCCTCATCAAAGCGAGTGCGGGCGGCGGCGGCAAAGGGATGCGTGTCGTCTGGGACGAAGCGACCTTCCTCGACGATTTACAAGCGGCACGCAGCGAGGCCAAAAACGCGTTTGGCGACGATCATGTCATTTTGGAACGCTTTTTTCGTAAGATCCATCATGTTGAGATTCAGATTTTGGGTGACGAACACGGCAATCTTCTCCATCTTTTTGAGCGCGAATGTTCAATCCAGCGACGGCATCAAAAGATCGTAGAAGAAAGTTCCGCCCCTGTGGTGCAGGATGAAGCGTTACGGCTTGCCATCGCCGAAGCGGCCATCGCCCTTGCCAAAGAAGCGCATTATACCAATGCGGGTACGGTTGAATTTATTGTTGATGAAGAGGGCGGTTTTTACTTTTTAGAGATGAACACGCGCCTGCAAGTGGAACATCCGATTACTGAGTTGGTGACGGGGATTGATTTGGCAGCGTGGCAAATACGCATCGCGGCTGGGGAGCGGTTGCCATATAAACAGGCCGAAATCGTCCAGCGCGGCCACGCCATCGAGTGCCGCGTTTACGCCGAAGACCCCGCCAATCATTTCCTGCCTTCCATCGGCGAAATCAGCTTTTATCAACGGGCGAAGGGGCCGGGCGTGCGTGTGGATGATGGCATTGAGACGGGGATGGAGGTCACGCCGTATTACGATCCGATGCTGGCAAAAATTATCAGTTGGGGGCATGATCGGGATGAGGCGATCCGTAAAATGGTGCGGGCACTGCGTGACACGGTGCTGCTGGGGGTGACGACAAATATCCCGTATCTATTGGCAATTTTTGAAGAGCCGCACTTTTTGGCGGGCGAAACGAGTACCGATTATCTGGATGTCTATATGCCAAATTGGCAGCCGCGCACGACGATGACGGAAACGGATTGGCTGGCGGTGGCGGTGATGGAGA